>JBAQBC010000426.1:0-4687 GCA_049286035.1 Xanthobacteraceae bacterium | reverse complement strand
AAGGCGAGCTGATCGGCGCTATTCTGCTCTATCGCCAGGAAGTGCGCCCATTCACCGACAAGCAGATAGAACTGGTTAAGAACTTCGCCGCCCAGGCTGTCATCGCCATCGAGAATACACGGCTGCTCAACGAATTGCGCCAGCGCACCACCGATCTGACCGAATCACTGGAGCAGCAGACCGCGACGGCGGAAATCCTCGGCGTCATCAGCAAATCGCTCAGCGATACGCAACCGGTGTTCGATGCCATTGTGCAGGGTGGGCTGAAACTGTTCCCTGGAGCGACGATCCTCGTCGCGCTCCGGGACCAGAATCAGGTGAAGGCCGCGGCCATCGCTGCGCCGGACCCCGCTCGCGCGGAGGCGTTGCGGCGCATATTTCCAATTCCCCTTTTGCGCGAGCACATGAACGGGATTGCCATTCTCGATTGTAGGGTCGTAGACATTCCCGACGCCCGGAACGGGCCGCCCGAACTTGCCATCGGCACTAGCAACTTCCTGAGAAGTGGCTATCGAGCAACCACGATCATGCCGATGCTGCGCGGTGACGTCGCGATCGGTGCGCTCAGCGTCGTGCGTGTCACTCCCGGCCCCATCTCGGACAAGCAGCGCGGGGTACTTAAGACGTTTGCCGCCCAGGCTGTCATCGCCATAGAGAACGCGCGGCTGCTCAACGAGCTGCGGCAATCGTTGGAGCGGCAAACGGCCACCGCCGAAGTATTGCAGGTTATCAATTCGTCCGCCGGCTCGCTGACGCCGGTATTTGAGACGATGCTCGACAAAGCCATGCAGCTCTGCGAAGCGGCATTTGGCGGCATCTGGACTTTGGAAGGGGACCGTTATACCGCCGTCGCCTTGCGGGGTGTTCCGGAGGCGTATGCGGCATTCCTTGCTGGAACCACGCTTGTCCCCGGCCCTGGTACGGCCCCGTATCGGCTTATGCACGGCGAGGCATTTGTCCACAACGGCGATCTCGCATCGGAGGAGCCCTATCGAAGGGGCGATCCACAGCGCCGCGCCTTGGTCGATCTTGGAGGCGCGCGCACGGCGCTGCAAGCCGCGTTGCGGAAGGATGATGCCGTGCTTGGCATCATCACAATTTATCGTCAGGAGGTTCGGCCCTATACCGATGAGCAAATCGAGCTCCTGCAGAACTTCGCCGCGCAAGCCGTGGTCGCCATGGAGAATGCGCGCCTGCTCACCGAACTTCGGCAATCGCTGGAGCAGCAGACGGCCACGGCCGATGTGTTGCGAGTCATTAGTTCGTCGCCGGGCGATTTGGAGCCGGTGTTCGCGGCAGTGCTGCGGAACGCAACACGCATTTGCGAAGCCAAATTCGGACAGCTTCTACGCTTTGACGGCGAGATGTTTCACTTTGCGGCCGGAGCCGATTTGCCGCCTGACTACGCCGAATTTATGAGGCGGCGCGGACCATTCTTGCCGCCGGTGGGCGCTCAACTGGACCGCGCAATGAAGACGAAGCAGGTGAGCTATACCGCCGACATGGCCGCCGATACCGCGCCGGGCTCGCCGGCAAGGCTCGGCGGCGCGCGGTCCGCCGTCGCCGTGCCGATGCTCAAAGACGACAATTTGATCGGCGCTTTCATCATTTACCGCCAGGAGGTCCGCCCGTTTGCCGACAAGCAGATCGAACTGTTGACGAACTTCGCCGCCCAGGCGGTCATCGCCATCGAGAATACGCGGCTGCTCAATGAATTGCGCCAATCATTACAGCAGCAGACCGCGACTGCTGACGTGCTCAAGGTCATCAGCCGCTCGACTTTCGATCTGCAGGCGGTGCTCAACACTTTGGTTCAATCAGCTGCGCGCCTATGCGAGGCTGACATTGCGGTTATCAATCGACTGCGGGGCACGAACTACGAGGTTGCTGCCAATCACGGTCTTACGTCCGAGCAGACAGACGCAATTGCAAAACTTCCAATCAAAGCAGGGCGAACCACGATCAGCGGGCGAGCCGCGCTGGAACAACGGGTGATTCATGTGCCCGATGTCATGGCCGATCAGGAGTTCACCTTCAAAGATTGGTACGAAAAAGTGGGTTCGCGCGCCATGCTCGGCGTTCCGCTACTACGGGAAGGGATTCCGATTGGCGTGATGGTGCTGATGCGCCGCACCGTTCGTCCCTTTACAGACAAGCAAATTGAGCTGCTAACGACCTTTGCCGACCAAGCCGTGATTGCAATTGAAAACGTACGCCTGTTCGACGAAATCCAGGAGAAGAGCAAACAGCTTGAAGAGGCAAGCCAGCATAAGTCGCAATTCCTCGCCAATATGAGCCACGAGCTGCGCACGCCACTCAATGCCATCCTGGGCTATACCGAATTGATGGCGGACGGCGCCTATGGCGAACCGTCGGAAAAGATGAGCGCCGTGCTCAAGCGGCTGGAAAGCAACGGCCGGCACCTTCTCGGTCTGATCAATGACGTGCTCGATCTCTCCAAGATCGAAGCCGGCCAGCTGGCGCTCGAACTGTCCGATTACTCGGTTCAGGACATTGCTCAGACCGTCCGCAGCACGCTGGAGCCACTGGCGGCCGACAAGAAGCTTGAATTCAAAGTCGAGGTTGCCCCTCGGCTACCCTCGGGCCGCGGCGACGGCCGCCGTTTGACTCAGGTTCTGATCAATCTTATGGGCAACGCGATCAAGTTCACCGATACTGGCGAAGTCGCGATCAAAGCCGAAGCGAGTAATGGCTCATTCTATGTCTCGGTGCGTGATACCGGACCCGGCATCTCCGCCGCGGATCAGGCCAAGCTGTTTCAGGAATTCCAGCAGGCCGATAATGCGATCACCAAGAAGAAGGGCGGTACCGGCTTGGGCCTTGCGATCTCAAAGCGCATCATTGAAATGCACGGCGGACGGATCTGGATCGATTCGACCGTCGGCGAAGGTTCGACGTTTTCATTCACGGTGCCGGTTCGGGTTGAACGGCAGGTGGAGGCCGCAATGGAGGCACAGTGAACAAGCGCATCCTGGTGGTCGAGGACCAGCCGGACAATCGCCAGATCATTCGCGACATGCTGGCCGACACCGGTTATGAAATCGCCGAGGCCGAGAACGGCGAGGAGGCGCTCGCGGCAATTACGAAACAGCGCCCCGACCTGATCTTGATGGACATTCAGCTGCCGGTCATGGACGGCTATGCCGCGACGCGCCGGATCAAAACCGATCCGGCCTTGAAATCGATACCGGTTATTGCGGTCACGTCTTATGCGCTCAGCGGCGAAGAGAAGAAAGCGCGGGAGGCCGGCTGCGACGATTACGTGCCGAAACCGTACAGCCCGCGCCAATTGCTGGCGAAGATTCGGCAGTATTTGACATAATGCGTCATCGCGAGCGAAACGAAGCAATCCAAGCTCTATCTGCTGGATTGCTTCGTCGCCCCTGTTGGGGCTACTCGCAATGACGAGATCGACCGAATCCAAGTCCTTCGATTAAATCGCCAGCACCGTGCGGCCCACGACGCGACCGGCGCGGAGATCCTCTAGCGCCGCCTGCGCCTCATCGAGCGGCCGCGCCTGCGTCGGTATCGGGGCGATCTTGCCCGAACGCGCCAGCGCCAGGAGTTCGCGCGCCTGCGCCAAGGTGCCGGTCAAACTGCCCTCGATAGCAATCGCTTTGATCGCGATCATGGCCGCGGGAATCGAGAAGCTGCCGCCAAGAAGGCCGGTGACAACGACCTTGCCGCCGCGCGCCAGAATTCCGGTCGAGAATTGCAGCGATTTATCCGAGCCGACAAAGTCGCAGACTGCGTATAAACCGCCGCCGGTCGCCGCCATCACCGCTTTGCGCGCCTGCGGATCGGTCGGATCGAAGGCTTGCGTCGCGCCGGCGGCGAGCGCGGCTTGCCGCTTTTGCGGATCGATGTCGGCGACGAGTGGGGGTTGACGAAACAACGCGCGAGCCAGCGCCAGCCCCATCATGCCGACGCCGCCGAGGCCAACCAGCAGGACTGGTCCGCGCTCCGCGTGACTGCCCAGTCGCTTGAGCGCGCCATAGGCGGTAAGCCCGGAGCACATCAATAGACCGGCGAAAGTCGCCGGCAGCGGCGCATGGTCGAGCAAGTAACGCGGGTGCGGCACGAGGACATAAGTTGCGAAACCGCCATCGACGGCGACGCCAAGATGATGATGCGCGGAGCACATGTTCTCCGCGCCGGCGCGACAGGTCGGGCAGGCGCCGCAGCCGATCCACGGATAGACCGCGACTTCGGAGCCGACAACGGCGCCGTCGGCGCCTTCACCTGCGGCTTCGACGATTCCAGCGATCTCATGTCCAAGCGTAAACGGTAAAGCGCGGTCTTTCGTGATGTCGAGCCGCTTATCGCCGCCCAGAATGAAATAGCCGTCCTGCACATGCAGATCCGAATGGCACACCCCGCAGCAGGTCACGCGGATCAGAACTTCAGTGCCGCGCGGGACCGGACGATCCGCAACCGTTTCGCGCAGCGGCTGCCCGTAGGCAATAAGCGACTGGCGGCGAAATTTGCTCATGCGGTTTTATCGCCCGAGGAGCCCGCCTTTTCAATTGCTCTAAAGCATGATCCGGAAAAGTGGATACCGGCTTCCCGCCTGCGCGAAGCTGTGGCTGCCGGTTGCCGTTCCATTTGATGCTTCGGCGGGCGAAGGCAGGTCGCAAAAGATCGCGCTCAGACAGCAAGCTAAAGC
>JBAQBC010000425.1:0-2120 GCA_049286035.1 Xanthobacteraceae bacterium | reverse complement strand
GCGGAGGGCACCGTGAATGTTTCCGCATTCCAGTGACACGGCGTAGCGGCAATTGAGCCAGTCGCGTTTGCCGCCTGGGGAGTTGCCTGCGGGAAAGCTACAACAGTGGTGTTGCCGTACCCAGAGGAGTCATAGGGCCCCCAACCCCAGTCCCATCCCCAGCCATTCAGCAAAACCTGATTTCTGCGGAACCGATGGTCGAATTGATTGTGACCGAAACGACTGTGGCCGAAATGGCCACCCCCAGACCAGCCCTTACCACCACCGCCGGTCCCACGAGCCATTGCGCCTGAGCCTACGCCAAGGACTGCAATTGCGATCAGTACGACGAGAGTATTGGTTCGCATTGCACTGACTCCATACAAATTGGACTGCACTTCATTGACCACTGCGAGCAAACTGCGCGGGGCGATCTAAGCGCCTCCAATCCTGCTCAGCATCGCTTCTGAATGCCTTTGGTTTTTCGCTTCACCGACTGCGAGCGAGCTTCTAACCCTCAGCTTAGGCCGCAAGTTCCCGTAGCGCCAAGCTGCTTGCTCTTCAAGCGACGAGGGGCGCGAACGGCCCGCGCAGCTCTGGCCGCCGCTAAATGGACGACTGCTTTGGGGAGTTTAGGGCCGCCCGCGGGCGGTTTCAAACGAGAGCTGAAGCGCCGCACGCATTGCGGCGTTAAAGACTGTCGTTACGATCAATGAACCGGACCATAATCTCTCGCGTGTCCGGCGGCGGCAAAGCAAGTTCGCTACGAAATGGCATCGTCTCGCCCGGGGCTAAAGCTTGTCGCGCCGGTGCACTGGCCCACGAATAGATTTGCCGGTGCTCGGAGTTTCGAGCGACCAGACGCAGACTCGGCACTTCCTCGGCCTTACTTGTATCGTTGCTGATCTTGCCGTTGACGATCAGGACAGGCTCGCCGTCGCGCCACTCCGCAGTGGCAGCGACACTGTCAAACTGGAGTCCGCGAAGGTTCACCGGTAATCCAAGCCGAGCATAAAAACTCGCCGTTTGCGGCATGGCCCGGACCAGGTTGGTGCGCCAGCCAATGATGGCCATATCGGCGATGACCAGCCCGAGGATGACAATCTGCAGATACGACAACGGCGGGCGCCACGATTTACGGCACAAAGCGCAGCGGGCGATAACCGCCGGAGTCTCGCGGAGAAATTCAGTGGCGAGGTACGGTTCGGAGAATGGCTTGACCTGCACGTTGCCGGGCAAGCTTGCCGGGGCTTGCGCTATTCTCGAAGGTTCAAATTCATCGAACGCGGACGTGGAACGACGCTTGAACTGCAACGACGCTTTGCGGGCATCGCCAACGGCTTGCGCCGTCGCGACGATCGCCTCGCGCACCGGCGCTACCGCGTCGGCCACGAGCATAAGCTTGTCCGCGCTGGAGAGGTCCACCTGCCACACCCAATGGCAGCAGTGGCAACGCGCCTGGCGGGTCCAGCCTCCGGGCGCCCGCTGGATTGCTACCTCGACGCCATAGGACCTAGCGCAGTTCGGGCAAACGGTATGCATCGACAAATCGAGCCTTCTAACAAGCCTAGCAAACAGTCCATTAAGGAATTGGAAACCGCTGGAATTCGGCGCGGAAATCCGTCTTAGGTCTGGGCTTAATGCGACACACTACGGCTTTTGACCGCGGTTCCTCTTTGGAAAGACACCGCGGCTAGGCTGCCTGACTGTCCCTCACCTGCGTTTTCGCAAGTTCGTAAGCTAGCCGGGTGCGCTCACCGTGGGCGCGGTGGAGTGTGCCATGGAGGCGAACATTTTCGCGCTTCAAAGCCTCAACTTCGGTAATGACACGCCGTTCTACCTCCACCACTTCAGTTCGCATTGCGTAAGCGGCATCGTGGGCGATTTCGAGCTGCCGACGAAGGTGGTTGCGCTCGCCTTCGGCCTCACTCAAGAGCCGTGACTGCGCGCTCAGACGATGTTGCAAATCTTGCTGCCGGCGGAGATCGAGCTCTTTTTCCTCGTTAATTTGCGCTGCTACTTCGCGCATAAATGCGGCGATGCGATCGCGAAAATTAGCAAACGTTGTTTGCTCTTCTTCCAAGTGACAGCGCGCCGCCTCAAGTGCATCCGTCGTCTCGACCAGGTCCGATCCCTGCTGA
>JBAQBC010000424.1:0-11805 GCA_049286035.1 Xanthobacteraceae bacterium | reverse complement strand
GACCACGCGCCTTCGACCAGAACCACGCAGCAGCGCAGCTGAGACCATAACGTCAAAGTATAGAATCTCTAACCAACCGGCATTTCCTGTTGCGCAGGCGGCGCAATAACTTCCTCAGTGTGCTCATAGCCACGATGGCAGCACAGCGGGGCCATAGGCTTCTCGCGATGTCATCGAGAGGAGCCCCTTGTATGAATGCAGTCCACGGAAAGACTCTCAATACCCCTACCAAAAGTGCTTTGACAAACGGACGATCCGAAAAAACCTCGACCGTTGCTACGAATCGGAGAATATCGATCACAGAGGTTGGGTTGAGGGTAGGTTACCCTTACCCCGGATCCTTCAACATCGCCCTTCGTAAAATCACGGGGCAGACGCCAAGCGAATTTCACAGAAATTTCGCGCTAAGCGTCGGCGATGAAGCGTTTAGCCAGGACCCTCCGCGACGCTAATCGATGGATGTCGAACATGAGTACCTATCTCGCCTTCGCCACCGAGAGATTTCCACAGGCAATTAGGTTCGTTCTCGTTAACGACCGCGTCCCGCGCACGGACCAACAGTGCGCACTGTGCGGTGGCCTTATCGAGAAAGGTTACGTTCGTGATTCACGGACGCGGTTGATCTACTGTGATGCGCAGTGTTTCGCAGGATGGGCGGCGGCCTCCGTCCTCAAAATTAGTGGAAGGAAAGCGTCATGAAATGTGCAAATGCAGACTGCAATCGCGAAATTTTCGTTTATCGGCCCGGCTGGCTCAGCAAGCGGCGATACTGTTCAAAGCATTGCCGCGATGCGTTCGTGCCACAAAAGCTGCAACAAAAGCAGGGTGTGTCGACTTACTTCGAATGGCTTTTTTTGCAACCGATTGAGAATCCACGGCTGAAGCTGAAGCCAGCAGTCATCCGTACAAGGGCATACTGAGGGCAACAGATGTCCTGGTACGTAATGTCAACTGCAGCCGTCAGATCAACTACACGTCGGCGGGCTCCCGTGCACCCATGGCCGCTCCGCATCATGCATTGGATCAATGCGGTTGCCATTTTCATCATGATCGGCAGCGGCTGGAAGATCTACAACGACGACATTCTGTTCAGCTTTTTGCGGTTTCCCGATGCCATCGTGATCGGCAAATGGGCGCAGTACGGGCTGCAGTGGCATTTCTTCGGCATGTGGATCTTTGTGCTCAATGGCATCGCCTACCTCTCTTACGGCATCATCAGCGGGCGGTTTTGGCAGAAGCTGTTTCCGATTTCGCCGCGCGAGGTTTTCGTCACAATCGGCGAAGCCTTGCGGTTTCGGCTGCGTCATGACGACCTGACCCACTACAATGCCGTGCAGAAAGCGCTCTATCTCGGCGTGATGGCGGTCGGCGTTCTGATCGTATTTTCTGGACTATCGCTGTGGAAGCCGGTGCAATTTTCCGAACTGGCGAATCTATTCGGCAGTTTTCAGACTATCCGGCTGGTGCACTTTCTCTGCATGACCGCGATCGTGGGGTTCATTTTGGTTCACGTGACGCTGGCTTTGCTGGTGCCGCGTAGTCTCCTCGCCATGATTACGGGCGGTCCGGCGCTCCACGAGTCACTCGAGGAGGCGCCAAGCGCCGCTCCGACCGCCGCGGAGATCGAAACCATTCCGGAGATTAAGACCGTTCCGGAGATCGAGACATCGCACTGACGGAGCACGACGATGACCGTTCGCCCCCGCACTCCATCGTTGTTTCGGCCGCGTAAGCCGATTGATCAGGGTGTTCTCACCGAAAATCGCGAGCTCGTCGATGACATCAACCGGCGCGGGCTTATCCGTGGCGCGGTCAGTCTCGGCGCGCTGACCATGCTGACCGGCTGCGATGTCAGCGAGAACGATTCGGTGCAGAAAGCACTGCGCGCGGTGTCGTCATGGAACGACGGCGTCCAGAACGCGATCTTCCGCGCCAATCATCTCGCGCCAACCTTCAGTCCCTCGCAAGTGATGAAGCCGCCGCGTTTCAACGCCTATTATCCGATCGAGGACGTCAAACCGGTTGACGGCGCGACCTGGAAGCTCGAACTGGCCGGCTTGATCAAGGACAGGCGGCCCTGGACCGCGCAAGAGATTTATCGATTGCCGGAGCAGGAACTGATCATCCGACACATCTGCGTCGAAGGCTGGGACTATATCGGCCAATGGTCCGGCCCGAACCTGCGTGCGTTTTTGACCCGTATTGGTGCCGACCTCACGGCCAAATACGTCTACTTTATCTGCAACGACGACTTCACCGAAAGCATCGACATGGCATCGGCCCTGCACCCGCAGACGATTCTCGCCACCAAATACGCGGGCGAGCTAATCACTGATCCGTTCGGCTTTCCGTTGCGCCTGCGCACCGCGGTCAAGCTCGGCTACAAGAACGCAAAATGGATCAAGGCGATCGAGGTCACCAGCACGTTTCGCGAGACGTTTTGGAGCAAACAGGGCGAGAACTGGTACGCAGGAATCTAGTTGAACGCGGACGTCACATAGGTCGCGGCACCACCTGTGGAGGCTGCGGCACCTGCGCGTCATAAAAGAATCTATATGACCACACGCATACAGTGGACCGTATCTTCAGAGAGCGAGCGTAAGGCAACGGCTACCCAGCAGGCGCCGGTTGTGGCGTCCCTTGGGCTCAGGGCCGCTGCCGCTGCCGACCAATGCGCGTCGCTTGCGCGGCTGCTCAGCCCGGTGCTCGACGTGCTGATACGGCTCTGGCTTGCTGGAGGGTTCCTCGTGACCGATGCCCTGCAGCATATGATGCTGGGCAGTCAGGTCACCATGCAAGATCATCTCTCGCCTTCGGTATCATTGTTCGCCAGGGTCGCCACGACGAGCTTTGGCATTTTCGTACAGACGATCTGCCCGGTGTTGCTAGCCATCGGACTGTTCACGCGCTTTGCCGGTCTAGCGCTGCTGTTGCAGGTGCTTGTCTTGCAAATGCCTGAGCAGATGCAACTCGCACCCTACTTGGTGACATTGCTCGCGTGGATTGTCGTGCTCGGACCCGGACCGTTTTCGCTTGACGGCATGTTCCGCCCCGGCATGGGTACAACGGCGCTACCCTTTGTTGGTCTTTTCGCCCGGGGGTTGGCGGGCCTCACCAAGCGCATCGGACCCGTCTACGCCTTGCTGCTCCGGCTGTGGATCGCTGCTGGGCTTGCAGTCATTGCCTTGGGTGGGGTGAAAGGCGTGAGCAACATGCTTCCGGCCAGCATGGCCCCATTGGTGGCGATGGCGTGGCTGCCGCAAATGTCCGGCATGGCTGCAGGTCTCGCGCCGTGGGCACTTTTGACGCTCGCCGCTCTGCTCGCGCTCGGGCTTTTTACACGCGTAGTGGCTCTGCTCCTCATCATTCTGATCCCGACGGGCATGCTTTCTTCGGGCGGCGATTTTGGCTGGATCACGCTGCTTAATCTGCCGTTGCTTGGATTGCCACTGCTTTATGGAGCTGGGGCGATTTCTTTCGACCATGCAATCGCTGCAGCTTTCCGGCGCAGGTTCCCGCCTTTTGAGGCGCTGCCGGCCACAGCAGTGGCCCGTCTGCCGCACGTTGTTATCGTCGGTGGTGGTTTTGGTGGCGTCGCCGCGGCCCGCGGATTGCGATACGCGCCTTGCCGGGTCACCTTGCTCGACCAGCACAACTATCATCTTTTCCAGCCTCTGCTCTACCAAGTGGCGACAGCATCGCTGTCGCCGGCAGATATCGCCACACCACTCCGCGAAATGTTCCGTGTCCAGGCCAACGTGCGCGTGCTGCTCGGGGAAGTGACCGGCGTGGACACGACGCTGCGTCAGATCGCGATAGGCGAGACGCGCCTTGCATATGACTTCCTGATCATCAGCACGGGTGCGCGGCACAGCTATTTCGGCCATGACGATTGGGCAGCCGTAGCACCTGGCCTCAAGGGAATCGATGACGCACTCGACATTCGCCGCCGTCTCTTGCTTGCCTTCGAGGCCGCGGAGAGCAGCCAGAGCGAGGCGGAGCGGCGAGCATGGCTTACCTTCATCATCGTTGGCGGCGGCCCGACCGGCGTCGAACTGGCCGGCGCAATCGCAGAGTTAGCCCGGCACGGTCTCACGCGTGAGTTTCGCATGTTCGATCCGGCGAATGCGCGCATCGTGCTCGTGCAAGCGGCCAACCGGGTCCTTCCGACCTTCCCGTCCTCACTCTCTGCCGCCGCCAAGCGCTCGCTCGCAGCCCTGGGCGTGGAAGTGCTCACGAGTCGCGAGGTGAAGGCACTGGACGGGCGCGGGGCTGATGTCGGGGGTGAGTGGATCGCAGCGCGCACAGTCGTTTGGGCGGCCGGGGTTGCGGCGTCGCCGGTGGCGGCCTGGCTCGGTGTTGAGACCGATCGTGCCGGTCGCGTACGGGTGGGGCCGGATCTGCGGGTGCCCGGCCGGTCCGAAATTTTCGTCATCGGCGACACGGCCACGTGCAATGCTTGGCGTGGCATGCCGTCGCCCGGCCTGGCGCCGGCTGCGAAGCAGGGCGGCGCATACGCAGCCAGAGCAATCCGGGCTGCTCTCGCCGGCCGTCCCGAGCCGCCGCCGTTCCGCTACCGCCATTATGGAAGCCTCGCGACGATTGGGCGGCAGGCAGCGGTCGCGGACTTCGGTGGAGTTCGGGTGCGCGGCGCGCCGGCATGGTGGCTCTGGGGTACGGCCCATATTGCCTTTTTGATAGGTGCGCGCAACCGCGTTACTGTTCTGGCTACATGGCTCTGGGCCTACTTGACCTTCCGGCGCGGCAGCCGTCTCATCACCGGCGCAGGACCTTGAGAACGCAGACGCTAGCATCCCCGGCAAGGGCAGCGGCAATAGAGCCAGCATGGAAGACGAAGGCCTCATGGTTCCTGCTGGCCGAAGAAGATCACATGATCAACCCAGAGACGCGGACTCAGCGAGCCGCAGTCCTTCCCTAAGCGCACTAAGAAACGAACGCACTATCGCCGCCCCGCGATAATCGCGGCAAGCGCATTGCACCACTTGCCGAGAGCCTTACGCTTCTCGGCCTTGAATTCATAAATATTGTAATGTTTGGATTCCGGGTCGCGCAGCCCGGTCACATGGTTGAGGCAGCGATCCCTAACCTCCTTCCGAATGCCCAACTCGGCAAGCCGGGTATTGATCGTGCGGCGCAGATCGTGAGGCGAGGGCGGGTTTTTCCATTCGCTACAGAAACGCGCCATTGCGGCCGTCAGTGCGTGGCCATCAAGCGCCTTGCTGGTGTTGTACCGCGCCGGGAACAGAAATTCCGTTTCGTCGCTGGTTAGGGCGAACGCAGCCTTGACTGTTTCCAGCGCCAAGCGAGAAAGTGGGATCAGATGATCGCGCTTGTTCTTTGTGCGCTCGCCGGGGATGAGCCACGCGGCTTGTGCCGGTTTGTCGAGATCGACAAATTCCGATTTACGCGCGCACGCAACCTCGCTCGCTCTCGCCCCAGTGAGCAATGCCAGCCGTAGCGCCAGCCCAACCGGCTTGGATACCGGGCTAACGACGATACCGCGCCAAAAGACGGGAAGCTCCGCGTCGTTCAGGACGCGCTTGCGGCTGTTCTCGACACCGCGCTTCTTCAGCCGCGCGGCCGGATTGGTGTCGAGTAAATCGGCATCGACGGCAAAATTGAAAACCTTGCTGATTAAGCTGTGAACGCGGTTTGCCGCGACATGCTTTCCGGCGCTGACGATTGACTCGATGAGTTCAATGACATCGGCGCGGCGAATGTTGCGAAAATCCCGCTTGCCCCACTTGGGCAGAACGTGGAGGGCGAGGTTCCGCCGATCCTCTTCGGCAGAGCGCGGCCGCTTGTGGCGCTCGGCATGTTCCTTGAGGTAGCGCGCAGCCAGCGCACTAAACGTCCGCGTGTGTGCCGTTTGTCGCTCGGTCGCGCGCGCCTCAATGGGGTTAATTCTGGCCTCAACCTGAGCGGCCATTTCGCGGGCGCGCTTACGGGCGGTCTCTAAGGTTGTGGCCGGGTAGGTTCCGATGGTCGCCCGCAGTGTCTTGCGGTTGTGCGGGTGCCGGAACCGGAAGCCGAAGGTTCGGGAACCCATGTGGGTAATCCGCAGCACCAATCCAGCCTGACGGAGATCGGCGATCTCGACGCGGCCAGCGGCAGGCGGCTTGGCTTTGCAATCGGCATCGGTGAGCACTTTTTGCATTTGTCTGAGGCTCCACGCATCCCCGGCTCGAACCTTTTTCGGCAAATCTGAGGGTCAGAAATCCCGGCCGCTGGGGACACACCGGGGACGCAAAATGGCTGGCTGCAACGGAACGCAAGGGAACGTAGCGGAACGCTAAGTCCTTATAATCTCGCAGATTCCTCGATGCAAGTCCGTTCCGTTGAGTCCGGTTAAATCGGGTCTGACAGACTTCGAATCTGAGGGTCGGGAGTTCGAATCTCTCCGAGCGCGCCAGACCGACGTTGCCGAAGCGAGGCTTCATTCCTTTATATCGGCGGCGCTTACAACTGCGGACCAGCGCGTGATTTCGCTTTTGATGAAAGCGCCGAACTGATCCGGCCCCATGTCTTCCGGCGCGAAGCCCTGCTTGCGTAGCAAGTCCACGGTATCGGGCGCATGCATCGCCTGTTTCGCCGCCGCGGCAAGCTTGTCGATCACCGGACGCGGCGTGCCCGCGGGCGCCAGAAGGCCGAACCAGAGTGGAGTGTTGAAGTCCGGCATTCCGGCTTCGGCCATGGTCGGCACATCGGGTATGAGGTCGGACCGCTTATCGGTCGCCACAGCCAGCGCCTTGATCTGTCCGGATCTGATCTGACCGATGATCGCGGAAGTAATCTGGAAGCTCATCATGATCCGGCCGCCGATCAGATCGGTCGTGATCTGCGGGCTGCCGGGATATGGCACCTGCACCAGCTTGACGCCGGCGCGCTGCGCGTAAAGCTCGCCGCAAAGATCGGGCAGACTGCCGGGCCCGACCGAGCCGAAAAGGATTTGGCCGGCTTTGGACTTGGCAAGAACCGTGAACTCCTTGACGCTGTTCACGCCGAGTTTCGGATCGACCGCCATGACAAGCGGGCCGCTGGCCAGTAGCGCGACCGGCGCAAAATCCTTGGTCATGTCGAAAGAGACTTCCGGATGGACGATTTTGTAGGTCAAGGTCGAGAGCGCCGGGACCAACAGCGTGTAGCCGTCACTGCTGGCGCGGGCGACAAATCCGGCGGCGATGCTGGATCCGGCGCCGGTCTTGTTCTCGACCACCATCTCTTGTCCCACCACGGACCCTGCGCCCTTGGCGTAAAGGCGGGCGACAATGTCGGAAGAGGCTCCCGGCGTGAAGCCGACGATCAAATGAATTGGGCGCGTCGGGTAATCCGCCGCCAAAGCGGAAGCGGGCGACAGCATCGTCGCCAGACCAAGGAGTGATAGAGACCTGCGATCGATGTGAGTCATCGGCCCCGACGTTCTGCTTCTCAATTGCGGTGAAGCACCAGCTGCAGCCCTCAGGGCCGCGGGCGTGTTTTTAACACTAATGCCATGCGCTTCAAGGGAGCCGGTCGACAAGGACAATGATCGCCACTGGGCTTCCGGTCGCGCGCCTTCGCACAGCTCGTATGCTTGCGCACATATACTTCGGGCGGCAGGCTAATGCTCCGCCGCCCGAGCTTCCCGTTTGACGCCAAACCCGATCGCTACGTGGTGAGCACGGGATCGCGGGCCTGCGCAGTTTGCTGCTGCTTGATGCCGCCGTGATCTTGCGGCGCAGCCGGCAACTGCAGCACCGTTGCGGTTTGGCCGGGAACCAGCCGCGTCACCATCACGATCTGGCCGCCGGGAAACTCCAGCGCGTCGTGATGGACGTGCGGGTCGTCCATATTGACCTGGCGGAATCGCGCCACGCGGTGCTCGACCCGCGCTTTGCCAAACATGCTGAAGGCGCGGTCAAATTGGACCTCGTTATCGAATGCGAGCTCGGTGCCAGGGAGGAGGCAGACCGCCACGTCGGGATGATCGATTTCGGTGAATCCGCGTGTGATCGACTTCACGAAATCGGTGGAAACGAGCCTGTCCGCGACCTTCGCTGGCCGCGAGGCGATGAGATGCAGACTGTAGTCACACATGGGAAAGGCACTCCTATGAAGGCCGTGTTCCGGCTCTCTTTCTCCTGAACCCTGCTCTCGACCAATAGTTCCTGTGGCTCGGACTCGCCGGCCGTTTGCGCGGGATGGGACCGATCCGTGGCCTTTCCGAAAGGATATGTTGCGGACGAGACATATGTCATCATGCCGACCGGCGGAGCGGCGAGCGCGGTCTGGGAATGGACGATCGAGCGGTCGACAAGCGCGGGCCGAAAGTCACAGCCGCGGGCGGCATCGATCGCAAACAGGGCAAGACCCGCAGCGATGACGTGCCTCGCGGCATTGTCTGCATGGTCATCGCGACGATATTATTTTCCGGGGCGTCCGCCGCCAGCAAATGGCTGGTGGGCGTTTATCCCGTGGGCGAGGTGCTTTGCCTACGTTCGTTCGCCTCGCTCATCGCCGGCGCGGCGATGATTTTGCCGATCAGTGGACTGTCGGCGTTTGTGACACACCGCCCGCGCGACCACCTGGCGCGCGGTCTTTCGCAATCGATCTCGCAGCTCTGCTTGCTCTTGGCCTTCAGTTTGATGCCGCTTGCCGGAGCCGTCGCGATCAACTTCTCCGCGCCGCTCTTTGCCGCCTTAGTGTCGATCATCTGGCTCAAGGAGCCGGCCGGTTTCGTCAGGGGCGCCGCACTGCTAATCGGCTTTGTTGGCGTGCTCATTGTGACCAATCCCGGCACGAACTCGCTCACGCTTGGCGCGCTGTTCGCGCTCACCAATGCGGTCATGTACGGCACGGTCACCGTCGCGGTGCGCGGCATGACCAGGACCGAATCCGCCAACACGTTGGTGATCTGGCAATTGGCTGTGCTCGCCTTCTTTCACAGCTTCCTTTTGCTGTTCGGCTGGCGCTCGCCGACTGCTATCGATGCGGCGATGCTGTTCGGTACAGGATTCACCAACGCGATCGGACAGTGGTTCTGGACCAAGGCGCTGCAATTGGCGCCGGCTCCCGCAGTGACGCCGTTCTACTATCTGATGCTGGTCTGGGCCTTGATGTTCGGATTTTTCATCTGGGGGGACGTTCCTTCGGCAAGTCTGCTGGTCGGCTCCGCGATCGTCGTCATGACCGGCTTGTTTTTGTTCTTGCGGGAGGCGCGGCTGCAGCGTCAGCTTGCGCCGCGCTGATCTGACCGGTAGCGCCTTGCGGCAAAATGCTAAGCTGCGGCGGCAGGGGCAATTAGCTAGAAACGATGAAGGGGTGAACTGTGAAACGTCGTAATTTTCTCAAATTAGGTGCGGTCTTTGCCGCGATGCCAGTTGCGGCGCGCAGTGCGGTTGCGCTCGATTATCCGACGCGGCCGGTCCAAGTAATCGTCGGGCAGGCGGCGGCAAGCTCCTCCGATATTACCGCGCGGCTGATCTCGCAGTTTCTGTCCCAGCATCTCGGGCAGCAATTTGTCGTCGAGGTTCGCCCCGGTGCGACCGGCAATATCGCCGCTGAGTTCGTCGCGCGCGCAAC
This sequence comes from Xanthobacteraceae bacterium, assembly GCA_049286035.1. Classification (GTDB taxonomy): domain Bacteria; phylum Pseudomonadota; class Alphaproteobacteria; order Rhizobiales; family Xanthobacteraceae; genus BOG-931. Next base: position 2,223 of record JBAQBC010000424.1, on the reverse strand, counting down.
GCCGGATGGCTATACGCTGCTTCTGGTGAATTCGCAGAACACGATCAACGCTGCGCTGTTTCCCAACCTGCCGTTTGATTTCGTGCGCGACATCGCGCCGATTGCCGGGGTATTCCGCGTTCCGCTGGTAATGGAAGTGCTGCCGAATTTTCCAGCACAGACCGTGCCGGAATTTATCGCTTACGCCAAAGCCAATCCGGGGAAGATCAACATGGCCTCGGCCGGAGTCGGTGGGCCGCAGCACGTCGCCGGCGAATTATTCAAGTTCATGGCCGGCGTTGATCTTGTGCATGTGCCGTATCACGGTTCGACGCCGGCAATGACCGATCTGCTCGGGGGACAGGTGCAGGTGATGTTCGACGTCACGCCGACGGCGTTGCCACAGGTGCGGGCCGGCCGGCTGCGCGCGCTGGCAGTCACCACGCCGGAACGCCTGGACACGCTGCCCGGCGTACCAGCCATGGCGGAATTTCTGCCCGGTTATGAAGCGTTCGGCTGGATAGGTTTTGGCGCGCCAAGGAAGACGCCAACGCCGATCATCGAGACGCTCAACGAAACAATCAATGACGCGGTCGCCGAACCCGCGATTAAGGCGCGGTTGCTCGATCTTGGTGGTCTTGTCATGCCGCCGAACTCGCCCGCCGATTTCGGCAAATTCATTGCCGCGGATACCGAGAAATGGATCAAGGTCGTCAAGTTTGCCAATCTTAAGCCTGAGTGAACCGCAGGCGAGAGCGGAAAGCGGGGAGGAGATCATGAGTTTGGCGCGCAGGAAATTTCTCCATCTCGCAGGCGGCGCGGCCGCCACGGCAAGCTTTTCGCACGCGGCCTTTGCGCTCGATTATCCCACACGGCCGATCACGATCGTGTGCCCATTCGCCGCGGGCGGAGCAACCGACGTGTTGGCGCGGGTGCTCGCCGATCCGATGGGCAAGTCACTTGGCCAGTCGATCATCGTTGAAAATGTAACCGGCGCTGCCGGCAGTATCGGCGTTGCGCGAGTCGTGCGCTCACCGGCGGACGGCTACACGCTCAGCATCGGCACCTTGACCACGCACGTGCTGATCGGCGGCCTCTACAAATTGGATTTCGATCTGCTGACCGATCTCACTCCAATCGCCGAACTGGCCTATGAACCGCTGCTGATCTGCGTCAAGAACGGATTGCCGGTGCACAATCTGCAGGAGTTGATTACCTGGTTGAAAGCCAATCCCGGCAAGGCGAGCGTCGGCATTCCGGGCGCGGGCTCGACCGGCAATCTCGCCGGCATTTCCTTTCAGAACATTACCGGCACCACGTTTCAGTTCGTTCCCTATCGCGGCGATGCTCCGGCCGTGCAAGACATGATGGCTGGCCAGATCGACATGATGATCGAGCCGTCGTCAAATTTCACCGCTCAAGTCCAGGCCGGCACGATCAGGGCGATCGCCGTGCCAGCCAAGACCCGCCTGTTCAGCCTACCTGACGTACCGACGACCGATGAAGCCGGCCTGCCCGGATACTATGCTTCGATCTGGTTCGGGCTGTGGGCGCCGAAGAACACGCCGAAAGATATCATCGCCAAACTCAGCAGCGCGGCGCTGGTCGCACTGGCGGACGACAACGTCAAGGCGAAGCTCAACAAACTTGGGCAACAGGTCGCCACACGCGAACTGCAGGATCCGGGGGCTTTCGCCGCCTTTCAAAAATCCGAAGCGGAGAAATGGTGGCCGATTATCAAGGCAGCCAATCTGAAAGTCGAATGAGCCTCGATTGAGGTCCCCGAGACCGGCCCGGCCGCAACAATTACGGTTGCTTAGCCAAATGCACAGAGAGGGCTCACCCGCGGTTGCGGCGGCCCTCCCTTGCTATCACGCTACGGCAATCAACCGACGTAGTCGACTCGTCTTTGGTCCGCAGCTTCTTCCGTCGTTTTCGGCTGCGCCGGTAGCTGCAGCACTGCGGCCTGTTGGCCTTCGCACAACAGTGTCAGTAGAACCGACCGGCCGTCGGGAAATTCCAACGCGTCATGGTGGGCAGCGACTTTGTCTTTGTTGATCTGCCGGAAAATTGCCGTGCTGTAATTCAGGGCGCGTTCACGCCACGGAAATAGGCCCGTTGCAAGGCACATCACCTCGCCGGCGAATGACAATTCGGTTCCGGGCAACAGACACACCGCGGTGCCCGGATCTTCCGGGGCGCAAAATCCGCGTGTTCCGGTACCGAAATCGCGTACCGACAGCT
>JBAQBC010000423.1:0-4909 GCA_049286035.1 Xanthobacteraceae bacterium | reverse complement strand
TTGCACGATCGCGGCGTTCGCTTGCGCGCTTAGCGGACCCGTTGCGACCGTCAGGCCCTCTTTATTCAAGCGGCCGAAATACTCGTTGATCAGCCAATTGGCCGCGGCCTTGGCGTCGGCTCCGGCCATCACCATGGCTTCGAAATATTCCGCCGTCTCGCGTTCGGCCACGAGCACGCCGGCGTCATATGCGGACAACGCGTAGTCCCGCACGAAGCGCGCCTTCTTTTCATCCGGCAATTCAGGCAGTGACTTCCCCAAATCGACTATCAGCGACGGCGCCAATTCGAGCGGCAAGAGATCGGGATCGGGGAAATAGCGGTAGTCGTGCGCCTCCTCCTTGGTGCGCATCGAACGCGTTTCGCCTTTGACCGGATCGAACAGCCGCGTCTCCTGGTCGACGGTGCCGCCGTCTTCGATGAGGTCGATCTGCCGCCGCGCCTCGAAATCGATCGCCTGACCGATAAAGCGGATCGAATTGAGATTCTTGATCTCGCAGCGGGTGCCGAGCGGGCGGCCTGGCTTGCGCACCGAAACGTTGACGTCGGCGCGTAGGTTGCCCTTCTCCATGTCGCCGTCGCACGTGCCGAGGTAACGCAAGACCGAGCGCAATTTGCGCAGGAACGCCATCGCCTGTTCCGCCGAGCGGAGATCTGGCTTGCTCACGATTTCCATCAGCGCCACGCCGGCGCGATTGAGGTCGACGAGCGACATTTCGGGATTTTGCTCGTGCAACGATTTGCCGGCGTCCTGCTCGAGGTGCAGGCGCTCTATGCCAACCCGCACCGTCTCGCCGTCGGCCATATCGACGATGACTTCGCCCTCGCCGACGATCGGGGATTTGTACTGGCTGATCTGATAGCCCTGGGGCAGATCGGGATAAAAGTAGTTCTTCCGGTCGAACACCGATTTGAGGTTGATCTTTGCCTTGAGCCCGAGCCCGGTGCGGACCGCCTGGCGCACGCACTCGGCGTTAACGACCGGGAGCATTCCCGGCATGGCGGCGTCAACCAACGAGACATGGGTGTTGGCCTCGCCGCCGAATTCGGTAGAAGCGCCGGAGAACAATTTGGCGCGGGAATTGACCTGGGCATGGACCTCCATGCCGATCACGACTTCCCAATCGCCGGTCGAGCCCTTGATCAGTTTGGTTTTTTGCGAAGGAGCGTCCATTGCGCGCGCGGCCGTTACTGCTCGGCAGTCCGGTTACGCGTTTGCCGCGGACGCGGCAAGCCCCGCTCTAAACGAGCGGGGCTAAAAGCCGGCCTTGGTCAGGAACGGGCGCTTAGCCCGCGCATTTCGCCGCGCAGAACGGACCAAAACAGGGCAGGACCTGGACGAGCGTGCCGTTGGCGCAGAGCTGCTGCGCACACCAATTGGTCTGCGCGTTGCACTGGGACGAGCAGATCGCGCCGGCGTTCACTGCCTTCTTTTCGACGGCGCAGGCGCCGGGCGGCAGTTTCATCGCGTGCTTCATCGCCTTGGCGGAAGCAGCCGGCATGCTCCACGGCAGCGCCGCGGCCGATACGAATGCAAGCGTCACTACCAGAATTCTCACGAACGACATGATGCGCATGGCAAATCCCCCGATTCCTCGCGGGGAATATTCTAGCTGGCTATGGAACCTGCGCAAGCGGCACGCCTTCGCATCGTCCGAACGCAGCCGATCGTGCGATGGCTCCGAAGCGCCGCCCGCTAAGCTTCTTCGCGCCAGATGCCGAGCGCTTCCTGGGCCGGGCGGTCGGAAATCGAGAACAGCACGGATTCCTTGGCGGCCCGGTGGGCGTAGCGCTTCCATGGCGGCACGACAAAGACGTCATTCGGTCGCCATTCGAGGACCGCACCGTCGACCTCGGTCGAACCGCCGCCCTCGACACAGACGAAGATCGTGCCGTCGGTCGATCGGTAGGGCTCGCCTTTAAAGCCCTTGGGCAGCATCGCCAGCTGCGCGCCCATCGTGGGCAGCACCGGCCCGCCGGTCACCGGGTTGGCGTAACGCACGCGCGCACCATGGTGCTTGTCGATGTTGCCGGCGCGCATCATGCGTTCGACGATCGGACGGGTACGGGCGTAGGTATAGTTGATGACGGGGGTGCGGTTGGTCACCGCGGTGCCGTCCGGCAAGACGCCGGAGCCATAGAAGCTCAATGAATCGCCGTCCTGTCGTTTGGTTTCCTGCGTTGGGTCGTCGAAATCCTCCGCGAATGAGGCCTCGTAAAAATTCACCACCGGTACGTCGAGCACATCGAGCCACAACATCGGCTTATTGGAGGTATTGCCGTGATCGTGCGGCGCCCAATTCGCAGTGATGACGAAATCGCCCGGCGCCATGAATGCCTTTTCGCCCTCGACGGCGGTATAGGCGCCCTCCCCATCGAGCACGAAACGGATCGCGGCCGCGGCGTGCCGGTGCGCCGGCGCCACCTCGCCCGGCAGGATCATCTGAATACCGGCAAATAGCGTGTTGGTGACGCGGGATTCCCCGCGCAGCGCCGGATTCTCCAAGATCAAAACGCGGCGCTTGGCCTCCTCGGCGGTGATTAGACTACCGGATTCCATCACCAGCGCCCTGACATCGCCGAAGTGCCAAATCGCCGGCTTGCAGCGCGACGCCGGTTCGCGGGTCACGAGCGAGTCCATGACCTTCCACAGCGGCCGCATATCGTGCTTGGCGATACGGTCGTAATAGGCCTGCCGGACCGCTTCGATATTGTGTTTCGGGCTCGGTTTACCGTTGCCCGCTTTCCTGGTGGCGGCAACCGCCATGGCGTCCTCCTCAAAGGGATCGGGTTTTGTCAGCAATATAACCAAAGCCTCTGCTCGCCGGTAGCGCGGCGACCGGCTTGTATTTGCAACCCACCCCCTCGCCCGCCGAAGCGCTGACAGGGCTGCGGGTTAAGTGTTTACGTTGCCGCCGTCCACCGCGATGGTCTGGCCGGTGACGAAATCGCTGTCGGCGCTGGCCAAAAACACCAGCGCGCCGAGCAGATCGGCAGGCTGTTCGTCGCGCTTGAGCGCGCGCGAAGCCACCGCGCGCGCACGCGCAGTCTCGACGTGTCCCGGATTTTCGGCAATCACCGTCTCGCTCATGGTAAAGCCCGGCGCCAGCGTATTGACCCGAATGCCGTGCTCGCCGAGCTCGCGCGACAGCGCCCGCGTCATCGCCATGATGCCGCCCTTGGACGTGACGTAATGCAGCATCCAGGGGATGCCGCGATAGGCGGTGCCCGAGCCGATATTGATGATCTTGCCGTAACGCTGCGCGCTCATATGCGGCACGACGTGCTTCACCAACAGAAACGGCCCGCGCAGATTGATCGCCATGACGCGGTCCCAGGTATCGACATCGATTTCGGTGCACTTGGTTTCCTGCAACGGCGCGAACAGCGCCGCGTTGTTGACCACAATGTCGATCTTGCCGAACCGCTCCACGGTCCTGGCGACGAGCGCCGCCACCGCGCCCTCGTCGCTCACATCGGCGACCGCGCTTTCAACAGAATTGGCTCCGTAGTCGCGGGCGAGCCCCGCGGCGACTTCGCTGCCGTCGGCGATGTCGGCGATCATCAGGCGCGCACCCTCGGAGGCAAGCGCGCGCGCATAATGCTTGCCTATGCCTTTAGCGCCGCCGGTGAGGATTGCGACGCGGCCGTCGAGACGCGCCATCCTTTCCTCCCTCGCTTTTGTTGACCCGCTAGTTTTTACCGCCGTGCTGCACGATGAATTTGGCGAAGGCGGCGAGCTGCTGCTTGATAAAACCTATCGCCTGTTCGTCTTTGATCTGGCCGGTCTTCTCATCGATTTTTTGCGACACACTGCCGATGAAGATCTCGGGCTTGTTCATCGTCAAAGCGTCGAGAAAGATCATGGAGCGGCGCAGGTCGTATTGCATGCGGCCGCCACCGAGAATGCCGGCCGAGGCAGAGATCAGCGCAATCGGCTTATCGGCGAAGGGCTGATTGGGCAGGCGCGACACCCAGTCAATCGCGTTTTTTAACGGGCCCGGGATGCCGTAATTGTATTCCGGCGAGATGAAGATCACGCCGTCGGCGGTGCGAATGGCTTCGGCCATGGTTTGCACCGGCGCCGGAAAGCCGGTCGAATTTTGAATGTCGGCGTTATAAAGCGGGAATTCGGCATAAGACGGCGCTTCAGTGATACGCATTCCCTCCGGCGCATAGCCCTGGAGCGCGTTCATCACGATGCGATTATACGAGCCTTTGCGCAGGCTGCCGCATATGCTGACGAGGTTCAGTGTCTTGTCGGCCATGGCACAATCCTTTTCTTGCTATCAGAGCGTGTTACGGGTCGAAATGACTATTCTGGTCGACGCACCCGGCTTGTGTTCTCGACCTATTTAGATTTCACCTACTTTCACGTACTTGTTTCACGTACTTGGCGAATTCAATAAAGCCGGCGCAGCGATGTCCTTCCAGCTCCGCAACGGCGTCTTGAGCTCGCCGATCCGCACCATGAAATCCGCGGTGGCCTGAACGCCGTAAACGGGACTGCCGAACTCGTCCTTGGCATCGCGGACGGTCGCTTCCATGGCGGCGCCGTTGAGCGCCGCAGATGGTTCGTGGGTGAGATAGATTTGCGCCGCGCGTTTGGGATCATCACGGATTATGCGAGCAGCCTCATCGATCGCTCTCGCCACGAGTTCCGCCACTTGCGGCTGCACCCTGAGGTAAGAACGCTGCGCACCAAGAATCAGAAACGAGGATTTGCCGTTAATGACATCCGATGAGCTCAGCATCGCGTGCACATTGGCGGCGCGCAACGCAATTTGCGTAAACGGCGGCGACGAAAAATACGCCGTGGCTTGACCGGTATTATCTACCAGCGCGGCAATCGCTTGTGGATGCGACAGCATGACGATCTGATTGCGCAAATGATCGAATTGGCCGAAGGT
>JBAQBC010000422.1:0-26341 GCA_049286035.1 Xanthobacteraceae bacterium | reverse complement strand
TCCAAAAGCACGATGATTCCGCCCGGCTTGAGGAAACGACCGATCGTCCCAAAGAAATGCCGATGCAGCTTCCACTCCTCGTCGTGGAAACGCAGTTCACCAGGCGAAATATCGACGAAATGCGGCGGATTGCCTACCACCGAATCCCACTGCTCGGATGCTGGAATGCCGTCAAGATTGTCGGAGTGATAGACCGCAACCCGCTCTGCCAATCGGTTTTGTGTAATGGTACGCCGGCATGCTGCGACTGCTTCCGGATTGACGTCGGCGAGGCACAACGTGTCGCAAAATCCATAGCCGAGGAGAGCAAAACCGATAAATCCTGGCCCCGCGCACCACTCAAACACCCGCGCCTGGCGCGGCATTGGAAGATCATGAAACAGCGGCATGTATTCCATGCCCGACGTTCGCCCGCCGCCGTCGAGATGATCACGATAATTGACGTGAATATCGCCGTAAGTGGTATGCCGCCAAGGCTTCAGGCGCCGTAGCCGCGGCTTTACGATGCGCCGTTCAAAAGTTTTGAGGAAGCTCGCCAAGCCGTTAGTCCTGTCGCGCAACGTTGTCCAGATACAGTCCGGTCGCTCGTTCTACCCGCAGCGCCGAATTGCGCAACTGCGGGCCAACTCGGAAATTGCACCGTCCTGTATCTGTGCTAATGCAACCAGTTACAATCCCCGGACGGGCTCGGTATGCAGGATAGCCTTACGGCTTTTGCGGCGTTGGCGATTTTGCTGGCGGCGGCCGTATTTAGTGCAGTACTGATCGTCGCCTTGGGTCCCTGGCTCGCCCATTACGCCATGGCGAAGCCGAACGCACGCTCATCGCACAAAGCACCGACGCCGCAGGGCGGCGGCATCGCCGTGATCAGCGCCACACTTGTCGTATCCGGCGGCGTTTTGCTTGTCTCTGAGAAGGTGAACGACAATTCCTGGCCGCTTGTTGTCATCGCAACCGCCGTGCTTCTGATCGCCGGTGTCGGCGTGATGGCGGACAAGCGCCCAATCGCCCCGGCGCCACGGCTGGTGTTGCAAACCTTCGCTGTGGCCGCGGTGTTGGCGACACTGCCGCCGGAGCTCCGCTTGCTGCCTGTTCTGCCTTGGTGGAGTGAGCGCATTTTACTGCTCATCGGCACACTGTGGTTCGTCAATCTCGTGAACTTCATGGATGGCATCGATTGGTTAACCGTGGCGGAGGCCGTCCCAATCGCAGCGACAATCGCTTTGATTGGTTTCTTCGGCAAATTGCCGCCGGCCGCTATCGTCGTCAGCCTGGCGTTGTGCGGCGCGACCGTTGGATTTGCTTTTTTCAATCGGCCGACCGCAAGGCTTTTTCTCGGCGATGTCGGCAGCCTGCCGATCGGCCTCCTGCTTGGCTGGTTGCTACTCGTGCTCGCCGGCAATGGCGGCCGCGCCGCAGCGATCCTGCTGCCGCTATATTATCTTGCCGACAGCACCATTACGCTGTTGCGCCGGGCAGTAAACCGCGAGCCGGTGTGGCAAGCGCACCGCTCGCATTTTTATCAACGCGCTACTGATAGCGGCTTCACGGTCCTCGAGATCGTGGCCAGAGTTTTTGTCGCCAATATCGCGCTGGCGGGGCTAGCGCTTGCGACAATTCTTCTGCCGTCGCGAACGACCGACATTGTCGGCGTCGGTACCGGCATGGCGTTGGTCGCGTGGCTTCTGGTTGTGTTCGCGCGCGGCCCTCGCCCAGCTTGAAAGCCGACCCACGATTTTTTGCTTCGCGGTAGAAATCGCGCCGTATTCTTGCGTCGCGTCTGTCATCGGATTGCAATACTATGTGCGCCTAAATTCGCCGCAGATCGGCATGATCGAGGGAGATGGCTGATGCGCAGGCTATCCGTAATTTTTATTGTCGTTGCCCTGGCCGTACCCGCGTTTGGCGGGCCGGCACGAGCCGCCGATGTGATTTGCTACAATTGTCCGCCGCAATGGGCCGATTTTGCTTCCATGCTCAAGGCGGTAAAGGCGGACCTCGGCTACGATATCCCATTCGACAACAAGAATTCCGGCCAGGCGCTGTCACAGATTATTGCAGAAAAGAGCAACCCGGTTGCCGATATCGTCTATTACGGCGTCAACTTCGGCATGAAGGCAAAAGCCGCGGGGGTCACCGACGCGTATAAACCGGCAGATTCGAGTCAGGTGCCCTCCGAATTGAAGGATCCTGACGGTTACTGGACCACCATCCACTCCGGTACGCTCGGTCTGTTCGTCAATAAAGACGCGCTCGGCGGCAATCCAGTACCGGCGTGCTGGAAGGATTTGTTGAAACCGCAATATAAAGGCATGGTCGGCTATCTTGATCCGTCTTCGGCCGCCGTGGGTTTTGTCGGCGCGGTGGCGGTCAATATCGGGCTTGGCGGCACCGACAGCGATATGAGGCCCGCGATCGAGTTCTTCAAACAATTGCATGCCAATCAGCCGATCGTGCCGAAGCAAACTTCTTACGCGCGCGTGGTGTCGGGTGAAATCCCGATTTTGTTTGACTATGATTTCAACGCCTACCGAGCGAAATACGGCGAGTCAGGCAATTTCGAATTCGTTATCCCCTGCGAAGGCACGGTGGTGTTTCCTTACGTCACGAGCTTGGTCAAAAACGCGCCGGACCGGGCGAAGGCGGAGAAAGTTCTTGACTACTTCCTTTCGGATAAAGGTCAGGCAATGTGGGCCAACGCCTATTTGCGCCCTGCCCGGCCGATCGAGCTGCCGGAATCGATCAAAAGCAAGTTCTTGCCAGCGACCGATTATGCGCGCGCCAAGAGCGTCGACTGGGCGAAAATGGAATCGGTGCAAAACGCATTCACCGAGCGCTACCTCGCCGAAGTGAGATGATGCGCAATCGCGTTGCGGCAGCCGCCCCCGCGGAGCGCAATCGCGCATGAGCAAGAGAACCTTTGTCGGGCTTTGCTTTGCGCCGCTGGCGGCGTTGGCCGCGGCATTCTTTCTGTTGCCGATGGCGCGCTTGATACTCACCGGAGCGAGTGGAGAACAAGGATTGCGCGCCTACGCGGCAATTCTGCTCGATCCGCGTTACCGCGCCACCTTGCTTAATACCGTGTCGCTTGCTGCGGCAACAACGATAGTCACCTTGGTGATTGCGACCATTAGCGGTTTGTTTCTGCAGCGCCATCGTTTTCCGGGCCACGCTTTGCTCGTGGCAATGCTGACTTTTCCGCTGGCCTTTCCGGGTGTCGTGGTTGGCTTCATGATCATTTTGCTCGCCGGAAGACAGGGTCTCGTCGGCGACCTGACGCTGCGGCTGTTTGGCAGCAAACAAGTGTTCGCCTATTCGCTGCAAGGCCTGTTCCTCGGTTATCTTTATTTTTCCATCCCGCGCGTGATCCTCACGATCATGGCGGCCGTGGAAAAGCTCGATCCCAGCCTTGAAGAGGCTGCCCGCGCTCTCGGCGCCGGCCCCTGGCGCGTCGTGCGCGACGTCATCGTCCCGGCGCTGGCGCCAGCCTTCATCGCATCCGGGGCAATCGCTTTTGCCACCGCAATGGGCGCGTTCGGCACCGCCTTTACGCTCGCGACCGATGTCGACGTTTTGCCGATGCTGATCTACACGGAGTTCACACTATCCGCGAATATCGCGCTTGCCGCCGCGCTATCGGTTGGGCTCGGCCTCGTGACCTGGGCCATCCTCGCGCTGGCGCGCAGTTATGGCGGCACCAGCATCGCCGCAGCGGGATGATCGGATGCGCGATCGACTGACTTTTGCCGCACAGCTTGTATTTACGATTTTGGTCGCCGCATTCCTGATCGTGCCGGCCGCGCTGTCGATGCTGGCCGGCGTCACGGTAAATTATTTCCGCGGCATTCAATCTGGCTTGACCCTGCAATGGGTGACACAGGTGTGGGAGCTCTATTCGGACACCATATTCCGCTCGTTTTTGATCGCGCTGGCCACGCTCGTGGTCACCTTGGTCGTCGGGATTCCGGCTGCCTATGCGCTGCATCTGCGCAACGATCGACTCTCCCGCGCGATCGAGGAAGTGATAACGCTGCCGCTGGCCATTCCCGGTCTCGCGCTGGCCTTGGCGCTACTCTTGACCTACGGCGGATTCAGCGATTTTCGCCGGTCGTGGCTGTTCATTCTGGCCGGTCACGCCGTTTTCACGCTGCCATTCATGGTGCGCTCGGTGATGGCGGTGTTCGGCGCCATTGACGTCAAGACCCTCGATGAGGGCGCCGCATCGCTCGGCGCCTGGCCATGGCGGCGATTTCGGGACGTCATCGTGCCGAATGCGGCGCCGGGCATCCTGGCCGGATCGCTCATGGTGGTCACACTGTCGCTTGGCGAATTTAATCTCACTTGGATGCTCCATACGCCATTGACGAAAACCTTGCCGGTCGGACTTGCCGACAGCTATGCATCGATGCGACTTGAAGTCGCCTCTGCATACACGCTCGTATTTTTTGTGATGATCGTTCCGCTCCTCGTTGCAATGCAAGTTTTTGCCCGCTATCGCGGTGGCCCGACCGCTCTGCCGCGATGAGCCCGGAGAGTTCCGGCAATTCCAATGGACACGGCGTGGCTGTGCGCCTCGAGAATTGCGCCAAGACCTTCGTCGACGGCACACAGGCGCTTGGTCCGGTTTCACTGGATGTTGCGCGCGGCGAGACTGTGGTGCTACTCGGGCCCTCAGGCTGCGGCAAAACTACTTTGCTGCGCATCATCGCGGGCCTGGAAACGCCGGATACCGGCGGGCGCGTCCTGTTCAACAGAACCGATGTGAGTAGCGTGCCAATCGAACGGCGCAATGTCGGCATGGTATTCCAGTCTTATGCGCTGTTTCCCAACATGGATGTCGCGGAAAACATCGGATACGGTTTGAAAATCCGCGGCGTTAGCCGCGCTGAGCGCAGCGCACGAGTAGCCGAATTGGTAGCGCTCACCGGTATCGAAGGCCTGGAACACCGCCGCATCGATCAACTTTCGGGCGGGCAACGGCAACGCGTAGCGCTTGCCCGCGCGGTCGCGGTGCGGCCGAGTGTGCTTCTTCTCGACGAGCCGCTCACCGCGCTCGACGCCGCCCTGCGCGACCGCTTGCGCGGCGAACTCGACCGGCTGCTGCGAACTTTGGGGATTACGACGGTTTACGTCACTCACGACCAAAGCGAAGCCATGGTACTCGGCGACCGTATCGTGGTGATGCGCAAAGGCGCGATTGCCCAGGTCGGTAGTCCGCGCGACATCTATTTTGCGCCGACCAGCCGTTTTGTTGCTGAATTCATCGGCGCCGCGAACATTGTGGAGGCTGCCTACAGCGGCGGATCGCTGCTGCTTCCGGGCGGCACACTTGCCCCCGCAGGCGGGTGCGACGCAACTCTGAACGGTCGGGTTTTGGTGATGATCCGGCCGGAGTCGATCCGACTCGTTCCCGTCGACGGCGCCGAGCTGCGTGGGCATGTCGAGACTTTGAGCTTTGTCGGCGATCGGCAAAGAGCGGTGATCAGCGGGGTCGCCGCCAAGCCGATCATGGTCGACGTGCCGAATTCGGTCGCACTCAAGATCGGCGACCGCATCGGATTGACAGTGGACCCAAGCGCCGTTCGTTTGCTGCCGGGAGAGCCGTCGTGACCGGGCAAATCTCCGCGCCGCGTGTGCTGATCGCACAAATTTCGGACCTGCACGTCAAACCGGCCGGACTGCGTGCCTATCAGCACGTCGATACCGCCGCGGCCCTGGCGCGCTGCGTTAAAGAACTCAATCGGCTCGTGCCGCGGCCGGATCTCGTGGTCATTTCCGGCGATCTAGTTGATGCACCGTCCAAGGCCGCTTACGACCACCTCGTTCAGCTACTGTCGCCACTTGAGATTCCGTTCGCCGCGGTGCCGGGCAATCATGACGATCGCGATTTGATGCGCGTGGCCTTGCCTGACGGTTATGCGCGCGCGGCGGGCGCCTTGCATTCCCTGCGCGCGATCCACGAAATCGATGTCGTGCTGATCGATTCGATCGTGCCGGGTCGGGACTACGGGGCGCTCGATGCGGACGCCCTCACTTGGCTGCAAGGTGTTTTGGCGGCCTCGCCGGCGCGTCCGGCGCTGCTTTTTTTGCACCACCCGCCGTTTGTCACCGGTATCGGCCATATGGACGTACAAAATCTGCGCAATGCTGGAGAATTCGCCGCCATTTTGCGGCAGCATCAACGCGCGCGGCTGGTCGCGGCGGGGCACGTGCACCGCGCGACGCTGACGAGCTTTGCCGGCGCGGCAGCAACCATATGCCCAGCGCCTAATCATGCGGTTGCGCTCGATTTCAACGGAGATTTACCGCCGTCTTTCAGAATCGAGCCTCCAGCATTTCATCTGCACGTCTGGTTTGCCGGCGACGAATTCGGATCGATCGTTACGCATTGGATCCCGATCGGAGACTTCGAAGGTCCGTACCGGTTTTTCGATGATCGCGGTGAGCTTCTCTAGACCTTGCAGGCGATCTGCCCCACCGCGTCACACTTTCGCTCGTTTCGCAGACGATTCCAGGCAGGCGCCGCTTGGCGCCAGAGACGAGGGGCATTATCAATGAATGGCTCGCTGTTTGGGGAGCTTGACCGGTTTTGCGGTCAATTCGCGCTCGCGCTGCACAACGCGGAACTTCAGGTCTACGCGATCCTCACTCTTTTACTTGTGCTTGGGATTTTGCTGTTTCCCCCACGGAACGATCCCGACCAGGCCTGACCGGTCCGCGCACGGAACCGCGCCGGTTGTGGCGAGTTTATTGCTCGGCAACTTAAGATGCGGAGCGCACATATGTTGAGCCTCGTCATTACGCTTTTGATTATCGCCCTCATCGCCGGCATCTTGGGCTTTGGCGGAATTGCAGGAGCCGCGGTGGGCATTGCGAAGATCGTGTTCTTTGTCGCGCTGGTGCTGTTCGTCATTTCACTTTTGACGCACGGCATGCGCGGCGGGTTTGGCCGCCGGCTTTGACGGCTGAGGTTTGCAGTCATCGGGCCTGAATTCCGGCAGCGCGGATCACTGCCGACCATTTTGATTCTTCCCGGTCGATCACGGCGGCATGCTGTTCTGGTGTGGTCGGTTCGGGCTCGCCGCCCTCGGCGATAATACGCGCGCGGACCTCGTCGCTGACGAGGGCCGCGCGCAATTCTTTATTCAGCCGGTCCACAATTGCGCGGGGCGTGCCCGCCGGCGCCAGCAAGCCATAGGTCAATGTCGCGTCGAAGCCCGGCAAGCCGGACTCCGCGAGCGTCGCGAGGTCCGGCATCAAGCTCGAATGTTTGCTCGAGGTAACAGCCAAAGCACGTACATAGCCGCCGTCGAGCGCAGGTCGTGACACCGGAATCGGGTTGAATCCGACCTTGACGAAGCCACCCATCATGTCCGTGATCAGCGGATTGGAGCCTTTCTCGATAATCTGCTGAACCTCGACCCCAGCCTGCTGCGCAAAAAGCACCGAAGCGAGGTAATTGACGGTGCCGGCGCCCGGCGTCGCGACCTGATATGGCTCCTTTGCGGCCTTCATCAGGGCGATCAGTTCGCCGACCGTGTGAACCGGCAAGTCGCGGTGTACGAGTAACAGCGCCGGCGCCGATGCGATCAACCCGAGCGGCGCGAAGTCCTTGCGCGGATCGTAACCGGCATTGCTGAAAATGTGCGGACCGGTCGCCAGTGTCGAGGTGTAACCGAGGATAATCGTGTAACCGTCGGGCGCGGCGCGTGCGACTTCGCGCGTTCCCACCGTGCCGCTGCCGCCGGCATTGCGATTTTCGATGACGATCCGCTGCCCGAGCGCGTCGCTCATCTTGTCCGCGACGGCGCGGGCCATAATATCGTTGGTGCCGCCGGGCGGCAGCGGGATGACGAGAACAATGGGGCGACTAGGATAGTTGTCGGCCGCCTTGCCTACCGCGACGGCGAGGAAAATCGCCGCCGCCAAAATCCCAGCGAGCGTTACCAGCCGTCCCACGCCCTCCTCCAATTTTTTCTTGCCGAACCGGCCACCAGCGGCTGATAGTCGGAAACTACCCACAGGGCCAATTGCCGCTTTCACATGACTTGGCCTAACAACGCACCCGGGTTCAAGTACGATAGACAAAGCAACACCTGGGTACCTGACAAAGAGAAGAGTTAGCGCCCCCAAAATCGCAACACAAAAAACCCCGGCCTTTGGCCGGGGTTTCGTTTTAACACCGGCTGACACACAGGCTTATCAGCATCGCGCGGCTTGCGTCGCTACAGGGCGAATTGGGCTTCATCTTGTGTAAAGTTCCACGGAACTCGCAGTGAACCAAAGGCCCAGCAATGTTCGTTGTCGTGCGAGGTGAGCAGACGCAGCTCGCTAAACACATAAGGACAATGAAAAATGAAAAAACTAGCATTCACGACGGCGGTTGCGCTGGCGCTCGCGAGCGCGGCTTACGCGCAGGACCATCACGGCGGTGGAGGAGGACGGGGTCCAGGACCTGGAATGGGTGGTGGCGGCGGAAGCCCAGGCCTTTCAGTCCAGGCGCCCAGCGGCGGACCGAGTTCAAATTTCAGTGCGCCGCGCGGACCAAGCGGCCCCACGACAAACATGGGACCTAATCGCGGGGCCAGCACTCTCTACAACCGCGCACCGACAAACATGAACTCATACAAATCCGGTGGCCAGAACTTTGACAAGGATCGCGACCGTTTTAGCGACCGGGACAACGGTCGGCACCTGTACAATCGCGCCGATCGGGATCACGATTTCGATCGTGACCGAAATTTCGAAGGCAACCGCGACATCCGCAATCGTGGCATTGCGCGTGGCAACTTCTTCGAACACGGGCGCCACTTCCATTTCCGCCGCTTCTTTCACGGCGAATGGGTATTCCTGACCGCCTGGGATGACTGTACCGCTTGGGCCTGGGTCGCTATCGCACCAGGAGCTTGGGCGTGGCAACCGGTTGATGTCTGCGTCGGCTAACCCGCGCGCGGATCCCGGTCAACGGGACTTTAAAATGAGACTAAGGATCGGGAACGGCTTCAACGCCGTTCCCGATTTTTTGCAACGGCGCCTCAATCGATCTGCGCGATTCCGGCTTTGGTGATGATGTCGTGATACTTCACGATCTCGTCGCCGATGAATTTTTTGGACTGATCCACTGTCATGTAGGTGGCCTCGGCGCCCTGCTGGGCAAACCGCGCGCGCACCGCGGGATCCTCGACCGCAGCCTTCAGCTCGTTGTTGAGCCTGGCGACGATCGCCGGCGGCGTCCCGCGCGGGGCCAATAGCGCAAACCAGCCGGAGACGACGTATTGCGGCAGGCCCGCCTCTTTAGCGGTGGGCACATCCGGCAGCGCGTCCAGGCGATTGCTGCCCGCGACCGCGAGCGCTTTGGCGCCCTTGGCGGCCAGCGCGGCAGAGACGTTGGGATACCACTGAAATCCAAGCGGCACCTGGCCCGACATCAGATCGGGCACGTATTGGCCGATATTGCGATAAGGCACGTGCGTGATCTTCACGCCGGTAAGCTGTGCGAAATATTCGCCAGCGAGATGTTGTGAGCTGCCGATGCCGACTGAGCCGTAATTGAGCTCACCAGGATGCGCCTTCGCATAGGTAATCAGCTCTTGCAGGTTGTTGACGGGCAGCTTGCCGCTGGCCACCACGACGATCGTGAACGATGCGAATGGCGAGATCGCCACCAGATCCTTTTGCGGATCGTAATCGAGATGCTTGTAGAGCGTGACATTCGCCGCAACTGGACCCGAGCCGCCGCCGACAATGGTGTAGCCGTCAGGCGCCGCTTTGGCCGCATCCGCGGTGCCGCTATTGCCGCCGGCGCCCGGCCGATTCTCGACAATGATCGGTTGGCCCAGGGATTTCGACATGCGGTCGAACATGATGCGGCTCACCACGTCGCTGGCGCTGCCGCCGGCGAAGGGCACAATCGCCGTGATCGGTCGTGTCGGATAGCCCTGAGCGCGAGCGGAAGTGGCGGCGCCGATCAGCATCACCGCCAAGACGGGGACTGTGAGGAAGAATCTTCTGAAGAGCGGCATTACGGGTTCCTAATCTGTAAGTAGCGAGGTTCGCCGGCCTGAAACTGCGAGCCAGCTCCGGGCATAGCAAGGCAATCGATGAGTGGATTTACGACGAGGGTTTGCGGAAATGCTTTGCCAGGCCCTGCCAGCCCTCGAAATAATCATGCTGCAGCTCTGACGACTCGATGGCGTAGCGCGTGAGCCGCATGGCGTAGCGGCTTTCGAACATGAACGCCATCGTGTCTTCCAGCTTTTGCGGTTTGAGTTCGGCATTCGTCGCGCGCGCCCACGTCTCGGCGTCCGGCCCATGGGCGCTCATGCAATTGTGCAGACTGGCGCCACCGGGCAGAAAACCTTCGGCCTTGGCGTCGTAAACCCCGTGCAACAAGCCCATAAATTCGCTCATGGTGTTGCGATGAAACCACGGTGGACGGAAGGTGTCCTCACCGACAAGCCAGCGCGGTGGAAAGACAGCAAAATCCACATTGGCCGTGCCGGCCACATCGGAGGGCGCGCTCAGCACCGTATAGATGGAGGGATCGGGGTGATCGAAACTGACCGTACCGATCACCATAAAGCGCGCCAAGTCATATTTGTACGGAGCCAGGTTGCCGTGCCAGGCCACGACATTGAGCGGCGAATGATCCATCTCGGCCGCCCACAGATTACCCTGGAATTTGGAAATCAATACGCAGTGCTTGTCGGTATCTTCATAAGCGGCCACGGGGCTGACGAAGTCGCGCGGATTGGCGAGCCCGTTTGAGCCCAGCGGACCGAGCTCCGGAAGACGAAACATAGGTCCGTAATTTTCGCAGATATAGCCGCGAGAGGGTCCATCGGGGAATTCGACCCGAAAGCGCAAGCCGCGCGGAATGACCGCGATTTCGCCGCACGCGGCTTCGACAATGCCAAGTTCCGTGACGAGCCGGGCTCGGCCCTGCTGCGGCACGATGAGCAATTCGCCGTCGGCATTATAAAAGTAGCGGTCGGTCATCGAACGATTGGCGGCGTAAATATGAACCGCGATGCCGACTTGGGCCGCGACGTCGCCATTGCCGCCGAGCGTCACGATGCCTTCGACGAAATCGATAGGCTTGTCGGGAATCGGCTTGGGACTCCAACGCAGCTGGGTCGGTGTGGCGTCAGCGTCGTTGAACGGCGCGCTGCGGACGTGGCCATTGTCGATGCGCGCGTAGGGACGATGCACGACCGAGGGCTGGATGCGATAGGTCCAAGTCCGGCGGTTGTCCTGACGGGGGGCGGTGAATGAGGTTCCCGAAATCAATTCGGCATAAAGCCCGTGCGGCGGTCGCTGCGGCGAATTGCGCCCCACCGGCAGCGCTCCTGGAACCGCCTCACTGGCGAAGTGATTGCCGAAGCCGGACTGATAGCGCAGTTCGTCGCGTTCGCGGTCGCGCGCGGCATTCGGCAAAGCGGTTTGTTGCTTGATCTCATTCATGGCAGATCGGGGTTTCGAGGCCGCCCGTCATCTTCAAAATCAGTTATTTGACCGGGCTATTCGCTGCGGTTGCGTCCTCCGGGCAAGAGGTTGAGCGTTGCCGGATCGCGCCGACGAGGGTTGGTCGCAATCGTAACTAAACACCGATGCCATGCAAAGTAAGCTCGGTCGCCGAACGGCCGCAAGTTCCGGCCGCTTCTCGAATGCCGTAATTCGCCACGTATGCCTCACAATGCCTTCAAAAAGCTGCCCCCTTGCAGCGGCATGAGGCGCGACGCGTGTCTCGATTTGCGATCTGTCGCAATCGCGGCGGCATTCGGCGGGCGCAGAGCGCAATCGAGGGCCACGGCAGACAATTAAGGGTGGGGTGTGCTGGTTTGATCTGAACTTCCTATTCGGTCGCGCCGCCGGGCAATGGGAAATTTGGATCGATCGCACTCGTCGAGGGGAAATCTCTCATCACCGCCTTGCGCGGCGCCAGGGGGCGCCGCCGCCCAGCCTTCGGTGGGGGAACGGGGAAATGCGCGCGATCCTTGTCTTTACGATCCTGCTGCTCGGTCTCGCCGGTGCGGCGCCGGAGCCGGAATATTCGTTCTTCGGCGGCGGCATTCGCGCCGACCGCAGCGCGCTTGATGGGCTAGTTGAGATCGAGTCCTCCACCCACAGAGGCGACCGTCTGAGCTTAGCGGCGTTAGGACCACGTGTCCTGCGGGTCGAAATTCTCAGGCCGGAAGCTCGCGACGCGCCGCTGCGCCTTGCGTCGCTTAATTCCGATGTCGACCTCGACGGCGCAAACACGCAAGGCGATGCGCAGACCACTCTGCCGCAGCCAACGGCGCTCGACAATTTGTGCAACACCCTGCTCACCTCGGCCCAGGACAACGACTTGCCGGTACCGTTCTTCGCCAATCTGCTTTGGCAGGAGAGCCGGCTGCGCGTCGATGACATCAGCAAAAAAGGCGCACAAGGTATTGCGCAATTCATGCCGAAAACCGCGATCGAGACCGGACTTGCCGATCCATTCGACCCAATGCAAGCGATCCCTGCCTCGGCGCGTTTTTTACAGCGGCTGCGCCTGCAATTCGGCAATCTGGGTTTTGTTGCCGCCGCCTACAATGCAGGTGCGCACCGCGTGATCGAGTGGCTGGAACGTCGCGCCAGCCTGCCGCGCGAAACCCGCGACTATGTCGTGCGCGTCACCGGACTGTCGGTGGAAGCCTGGAAGTCAATGCCGATCGACAACGCGGCGCTGACCTTCGTGCCACACCTGCCATGCCGCAGCCTGCCGGCCTTCGCCAATGTCGAGCAGGAACAGATGCAGCAAACCGATTTGGAGCGCGCCAAACGCGCACCGGCGGCGAACGAAGAAATTTCGAGTCGGGACACTGCGGTCGAACCGGTCATCCCGGCCGCAGCACAGCAGGCCGGCCGAAGCAAACATGAGCGCGTGCGCGAAGCGCGCCGCCTGGCCCACGAAAAGGAATCCTCGAAACGCGCCTCGAAGCACGAGACCAAACAGGCGCTATCGCGTGTCGCGCGCGAGGAGCACGGCTCAAAGCACGAAGCCAAACACGAGGCGTCGCGCACGGCCCGCGAAGGGCGCGCCTCAAAGCACGAGGCGGCACACGCACCGCGCGGCGGCCGGGAGCGGCGTAGAAGCGCGTAAGCGCAAAACAAACGCCAGCGCAGCTTTAGGCCGCGACCGTGCTCGTTGTCCCGCGCTGCATGCCAAGCGTCACGATCCGGCGCAACAAATCCGGATAACCGATCCCGACGTGACGCGCGGCAGTGGCGAATTCCTCGCTTTCGGCGATTTCGGGATTCGGATTGGCTTCCAGAAAATAAGGCGTTCCGTCGGCGGCCAGGCGGAAATCGATCCGAGCATAGCCGTCGAGTTCAAGCGTCCGATAGATTCGCTTTGCCAGGCGCTGGATGCGCATCGCCAATTCCGGCGTGAGATCCTTGGCGGGGCCGTGCAGAATGCCGCGGCGCTCCTGATAACCGGTGTCGTGTTTGACCTTTTCAGTGGCGATCAGCCAATCGCCTTGCGGCATGTTCTTGAATTGCAACTCCCAGACCGGCAGCACTAGCAAGCGGTCATTGCCGACGATGCCGACATAGATCTCCCGGCCTTCGATATATTGCTCGGCGATAGCGGCAGTGCCGATGCGTTCGTGAATGAATTTGACGCGCTCGACGAGCTTGTCGTCGCTGTCCACAACCGACGCCTGGGAGATACCGTAGGAAGCGTCCTCGTTGACGCTTTTGACAATCAGCGGCAAAGCCAGTCGCGCGGGTCGTTTGACTTTGCGATTCATCGGAAAAACCGCGAAGTCTGGCACCGGAATGCGGTGATATTGGACAAGCGTCTTGGACAGATCCTTACCGCGCGCGAGCATCAAACCGCGCGGATTGCAGCCGGTATAGGGCACGCGCAGGAGCTCGAGATAACTGACGACGTTTTGGTCGTAGATCGCCTCGCCGTGAAACTGCTCAAGCAAGGTGAAAACGACATCGGGTTTCCACGCTTCGATATCGTTACGGATCGGCTTGAGTTCGTCATGCACGCCAAGCGGCCGTACTTCGTGACCGGCAGCGCGCAACGTTGTCACCACGTCGTATTCGGTTTTCCAAACGTTGATTTCTTGTTCGGTGTAGCCCTTGCTTGATTCCGGTGGTATCAGGTCCGGGTGGACGAGCACCAGGACGCGAAGCCGTTTCATAATGCGATCCACCTGCGCCGCGACGGACCAAACAATGCATGCATGGTCTTGGCGGTCAACAATACGGTGAATTCCATGATTAATTTGCGTTCGGGATCGATTGCTCGCAAGTTCAGTTCACGGCAGCGCTGAATCATGTCGTCGAGCACGGCGTCAAAGGTCAGCTGATATTCTCCAGTCCACCTCGCGACCAACTCGCGCACAGCGGCGCGATTACGCCGAATGAATGATGAGGCCGCCTCGCGGCGGTGATGCCGTGGATCGTCCGAGAATAAGCGCCGCAAATCACGATCATAGGTCTTGGGCGTATCGACAAGATAAAGCGAGCGCTTCTTCCTGTAGTAGTCGCCGAGCGTCTGGGTCAGCGTGCTGAGTGGATCGACCTTTTCTCGATGCGTCAGCGTCGGTCGCTTACCGGCGATTTCGTCCATTAGCTCGTCAACGTATTCGAGCTTCTTGAGCGCAGGCCAGTCGGCGTAGCGGGTGCGCCAATGCGAGCGCGGCCGCAGCCATACGGCAAAAGTTTCGGCGAAATCCTCGTCGGGATGGCTTTGCGCGTACCACAGCCGCAAATTCTGAACGTGATTGCGGCTGGCGGGATTGGCCCGGTAATAACGCGGGTAACGCTTCGACGAAGGCCCAAACAGCTGCTGCCAGCGGCGGCGGCGATAGAGTTGATAGGCATGTGTCACCACGTGTCCGCATTCATGTCGCAGGATGCGCATGCATTCGGACCAGGTTCCGCCCTCGACTTCGAGGATCATTTTCTTTTCCAGCTGCATCAGTCGGGGATGCGCCAGATAGAACGGAATGGCGATGCCCGGGGTGTTCTCCGGGCTGAACCACTCGCTGGAAATCCAGGCGTGCGGCCGGACGCGAATATCGTGCTCGTCAAGCTCGTCATAGAGCGCGTTGAGGCAGCTTTCGAGCCAGGTGCCTTCGACGGTGACTTTGAGATCTTTGAGCCGGACCTCGAGCAGCTCATCGTCGGTTAGAGACGCCCAGGGAAATTTCCGGCGTGGCATGGCGCTACGAGACCCGCAAAAAGGTGACCGCTGATCGTGTCACGGCGTGCCGAAAGCTACAACGGGCAACGCGGATTCCGAGGCAGTTTTGAACATCAGCCGTAACTAGGCCTGCGGCACGGTCGCCGGGAACCCAGCCCACGGTCAAAGGCTTCCAGGCGCGCAAACCTGGCCGTCCGCGCGGGCGCATTCGCAACTCACAGTCGTGCCGCGAAGGCATCAGCCAGGAATTGATGGGCGAGCGCGTAGGTCTGCCGCGTCGCCGGTTCGTCCCAGGCAGCGATCCCCGGGACGTCCGCGCCCTGATCGGTATAGGCATGCAGAACCCCTGAAAAGGTCACCATCTGCCATTTCGCACCAGCGGCATTCATTTCCGCTTCGAAAGCGTCCCGGTCGGCCCTTGGCGCCACCGGGTCGAGGGCGCCATGGACCACCAGGAGCGCCGCCTTGATCGTGCCCTTCCCCGCTGGCAGCGCCGTTTTCAGATCGCCATGGATCGAAACGGCCGCCGCCAGATCGGCGCCGTCACGCGCCAGCTCCAAGACGTTGCCGCCGCCGAAACAAAAGCCGACTGCGGCGCGGCGGTCATCGATCAAACTGCGCTTTTGTGCTTGCGCGATCATCGTCTCGAATGCCGCTTTAACGCGGCTACGCTGCTCGATGGCGTCTGCGCGCAATGGGTTGGCCAAGGCGGCTGCCTCGCTGAAATCTGCCGGTCGCGTACCGGCGCCGTACATGTCGGCAACGAAAACCACGTAGCGATTTTCGGCCACCAACTCACCCCGTTGGATTGCGGTATCTGTCACGCCCATCCAATTCGGCGCCAGCAGCACGGCGGGACGCTTCCCCGACACATTCTCGTCATAGATCAGGGCCCCCTCCGCCGTGAGCGCGCCCATTGGATATTTGATTCTCTCCGTTTGCATGTGTTTCCTCGTCGAAGAATTTGCCGCCGAATTATAGCCACGGAGCCAGCATGCCCGATGACAAAAGAGACGATCCCGCATTCCTCTATTTTCCGACCAATTACCGTTGGTCGATGGGACTGCTGATCTGCGTGTCCGCGGCACCATGGACCGGGGTCGAGATCGATGAGGTCAATCGTGTCGGCCGCGCGCTCGCCGACAAGGTCGGCGATGACGCTGCATGGTTTGAGGAATGGGCGCGGATGGGCGAGAAGATCGAGGCGCGCGGCCGCGACGCGCTGCGCGCCGGCCACAAGCTGACCGCCGCCTCCTGCTTCATGCGGGCGACGCGCTATTACCAGACCGGCGAACGATTCATTCAGCCGCGCTCGCAGCGCAGCATGGAGATCTACGCGCGCTCCGTGCAGCTGTTCAAGGACGCCGCCGCGATGATCCGCCGCCCGCGCATTGAGCCGGTCGAGGTGCCTTACGGCAACACCAGCCTGCCGGCGCTGCTGGTTCACCCTGACCGAGAAGTGACGGGTGCGCGCCCGGCGCCAGCAATGGTATTTTTTGACGGTTTCGACGTCACCAAGGAACTGCAGTACGGCTATGGCATCCCCGATCTCGCCGCGCGCGGCGTGGGCTGTCTCGTAGTCGACGGACCAGGTAATGGCGAGAGCGTCCGCTTTCGCAATCTGCCGTTGATCGCCGAGACCGAGAATTACGCAACGCCGGCTTACGAATATCTCGCCGCGCGCGATGAATTCGATTCAAATCGGATCGGCGTCATGGCGCTCTCGCTCGGTGGCTATTACGCGCCGCGTGCAGCCGCGCTTGAGCCGCGCTTTGCCTGTTGCGTCGCCTGGGGCGCGCAATGGGATTATCACGAGATTTGGGCGCGTCGCTTGGAAGAACTCGATTCCGGCAAGGTCTTGTCGCTTTCGGTACCGCCCGAGCATCTGCAATGGGTGCTGGGCGTTTCCGATCGAGCTGCTGCGCTGAAAAAACTCGAAGGCTTCCGGCTCGACGGCATCGTGCAAAAGATGGCCTGCCCGTTCTTACTCCTGCACGGCGCCGGCGATGAGCAGATCCCGCTTGAGTTGGCCGAGAGGCTCTTTGAAGCGGCAGGATCCAAGCAGAAGGCGCTCAAAGTCTTCAGTCGCGATGAGGGCGGCTTTCATCATTGCCAGGTCGACAACATCACGATCGGCGTACACTATATGTTCGACTGGATCGCGGACGTGTTGAACGCCGGCCGCTGAATGGTGCGGTGCTTTTAATACGAAACGCTAGGGCAGACCGCTGGAAGACCGAAACAAATGGCCACAGCGGGCTTCGCCGCGCCAAATCAGGCTCGGTGCATGATCAGATTAAATAATCATTAAATTGTCTTGCCCCATGGTAGCCGGGCTGCCTCCCTTCATGGAGCCCCATCATGGTTCGCGTGTTTGCGGCGTTTGCGGCGATCGCCTTCCTGGTCCATGCTTCTGTTGCGTCCGCCGGTGAATTCGGCACCAAGGACGAGGCCGTCGCGATGGTCAAACGCGTCGAAGACATGTTCGCAAAGGCGGGCGCCGACTCGACGTTCAAAGCGGTTTCCGACAAGTCCACTGCCAGTTTTCATGATCGTGACCTCTACCCCTTCATTTACGACTTGAGCGGTCGCTGTGTCGCGCATGGCGCGCGGCCGGCGCTGATCGGCAAAAACCTGCTTGGCCTGAAGGATCAGGACGGAAAGTACCTGATCCGAGAAATGATCCGCATCGCCAGCGGTTCCGGCTCGGGGTGGGTCAATTACAAATGGCCTAACCCGCTCAACAACAAAATTGAAGACAAGGTCAGCTACGTCGAAAAGATGGGCGACTATTTCGTAGGCGTTGGAGTGTACCGGGACTAATCCTCTCGGCAACTCAGGAAACTGACGGGCAAACGCAACCATGCTGACATTTGCCAACGAGCCGGCGTCCCGATTTTTCTCACGCCTGACAATTCGCACCAAGACTTTCATCGCCGCCGCGGTGCTGTTGATCTGCTTGATCGGAATGGGTGTGATTGCGGTGCTCGGTTCACGCGAGATATCCCGGAATTTGGACGAGCTTTCAGGCTCCAACCTGCCGAGCCGCAGCGCGGCGGCGGCGGTCAATAACTCGGTCGTTGCTGCGCATATGCGGATCTTCCGCTACGTGTCTTGGGCTAGTAACGGCGTAAACGAAAAACTTCTGCAGACTCTGCGAGACGAAATTGAAGCCGACTTTTCGTCTGTTAGGACCAGTTTCAATGAACTCGCCGCTCGGCCCGGCCTCCCCGCCGCGATCAAGACCGAGCTGAATGCGTTGGACCAAAAGCTGCAGAAATACGAGAGCACCGCCAGGGACGTTCTCGACGTCGGCAGGACCGATCCGCCGATGGCGACGATGATGCTCGGTCAAACCGACGACAGCTTCACCGAAATCGAAGGCAACATCCGCAAGATTCTGAATGCGATTATCGCGCAGTCGTATTCGATCGTCGAAGATCTATCGCTTGCTACCAGTCGCGGGACGCTCTCGCTCGGCATTGGGTTGATTACCTGTTTTCTGGTTAGCGTCGCCGCTATGGCTTTCGTTGCCGGATCGATCGTCAAGCCGATCACATCGATCACCAATGCCATGCAAAGGCTATCGACCGGCGATACTGCGGTCCGCCTGGATTACGCCGATCGCGCCGACGAAATCGGACGGATGATCGAGGCAATCGAGATTTTTCGGCGCAACGCTCTCGAGATCCAGGCAATGCAGCTCGCCCGCCGCGAAGCCGAGGAGCAGCGGACGCAGAAACGGCGCGAGGAAATGGCCGCGCTCGCGGCGGAGTTCGAGGGGTCGGTCAAGCAGATTGCCGCTCAACTCGTCGAAGCGGTCACCGCAGTTCGCAACAACGCCGAAACCATGGCCACGGCGGCCGAAGACACCCTGACGAAATCCGGCTCCACCGTGCAAGCCGTCGTCAATACCCGCGAGAATGTCGAGACGGTGGCGCAAGGTGCAAGCGAGCTGTCACGGACGATCGATGAATTGGCGCTGCGCACAAATGACGTGTTCAAACTCACCAACGACACCGCGGAGCAATCGGAGAACGCCAGCGCCGAGCTGGCGAAGCTTGCCGCCTCGGTGGAGCAGATTCTACCGATTACCGATCTCATCCAAGGCATCGCCCAGCAAACCAATCTATTGGCCTTGAACGCAACCATTGAGGCAGCCCGGGCCGGCATGGCCGGCTAGGGCTTCGCGGTGGTGGCAGGGGAAGTGAAAACGCTGGCCCAGCAAGCCGGGCGAGCCACCGACGAGATCGCGCAGAAGATTGCGGCGCTCCGCGAAACCTGCGCCGCCGTGGTCTCGACCATCAGCCACATCATCGCGGCAATTAAAAACCTCAAAGCCTTTGCTACAGAAATCTCAACCGGGATTGGGCAGCAATCCTCCGCGACCGCCGGCATATTCGCCAGCGCTCAATCAGCTGCGGACAGTTCTCGATCGGTGGCAGAAGACATGGTCGACTTGAACGGCCATGCCGACGCGACTTTCGCGGCTTCGAACGAAGTGCTCGAAACCACAAAGCGGCTGTTCGACCATACCCGCGGAGTGCAGAGCAACGTTGATAGCTTCTTGCGCCATGTGAGAAGCGCGTAAGCCCGAGCGCGCCTCGTTCGCCTAAGCGGCGAGGAGTTTCTGCACCTCGGTGACCAATTCGCGCAGATGGATCGGCTTGGACAGGACCTTGGCGTGCTTGGGGGCGCTGGAGTCCGAATTGAGCGCCACGGCGGCAAAGCCGGTGATGAACATGATCTTGATGTCTGGATCGAGCTCGGCGGCCCGGCGGGCCAGCTCGATCCCGTCCATTTCCGGCATGACAATATCGGTCAGCAGGAGCTCGAACGGCTCCTCCCGCAATCGCTGATACGCGGATAGACCGTTATCGTAGGAAATCACCTCGAAT
This sequence comes from Xanthobacteraceae bacterium, assembly GCA_049286035.1. Classification (GTDB taxonomy): domain Bacteria; phylum Pseudomonadota; class Alphaproteobacteria; order Rhizobiales; family Xanthobacteraceae; genus BOG-931. The sequence continues at coordinate 6,250 of JBAQBC010000422.1, read as the reverse complement.
CCGGCATTCTGCAGCGCCTTCACCAGGAAACGCCGCATATCGATGTCGTCTTCGGCAAGCAGGATTTTGGACATGACCAGCGAACCCGGCTTTCGCCGGCCCCCTGCATCCCATAAGCGGGACATCAGGTAAACATCGGGTGAAAGCGCGCCGCGCGGCTGGCGCCCGAGCGTGGCAGCGAATAACCTTGGCAAGCTCCGGCGCGTATGGAAAATATCCGAAGCCACCCTGCGAATCGAGGAAAGCCCCGCCCGCGTCATGCCGGAACTACAGGACGAATTCGATCCCCCGTTCGAAGCCCTGGAGCCGGCGCAGTGCCGCGGTCCGCTGCTGTTCAACTCGCCGCATAGTGGACGGGTTTATCCGCGTGAATTCCTGCTGACCTCGCGACTCGATTTGGCAACGCTGCGCCGCTCTGAGGATTCCTTCGTCGGCGAACTGATCGAAGGCGTGGTGGCCCGCGGCCATCCGGTGGTGCGGGCGCACTTTCCGCGCTGCTATGTCGACGTCAATCGCGAGCCCTACGAGCTGGATCCGCGGATGTTCGACGGCAGACTGCCTTCATTTGCCAACACGCGCTCGATGCGCGTGGCGGGCGGGCTAGGCACCGTCGCGCGTGTAGTCGGCGACGCACAAGAAATCTACGATCAGCGCATAGCCGTGGCGGAGGCGATGCGCCGCATCGATGGCCTTTACAAGCCTTATCATCGGGCGTTGCGCCGGCTGTTCATGCGGCTGCAACGCGATTTTGGCGCTGCCATCCTGATCGATTGCCACTCGATGCCCTCAAGCACCGGGGGCCGCGATGAGCGTCCCCGCGCCGATCTCGTGCTCGGTGATCGCTACGGCACCAGCTGTGTCGGCATCGTCCCGGAAGCAATCGAACAATGCATGGGCGGCTTTGGCTACACTGTGAGCCGCAACAAACCTTATGCCGGTGGCTTCATCACCGAGCATTACGGCAATCCGACCGCTGGGTTGCATGCCATTCAGCTTGAGATCAACCGCGCGCTGTACATGGATGAACGCCGGTATGAACCCTCGGCATGCTTTGCCAAGCTGGCGGAGGAATTCGAAATATTGGCCGACCGGCTCGTCGAGATCCCGATCGAAGAGTTGCGGCCGTATCGCGCCGCCGCCGAATAGCGCGGCGTGGCGGTTCAAGAAAAAGGGCCGCTCACCTTGCGGGAGCGGCCCAAGTCTAGGGAGGAAACGCCCAAGGAGGGCGACGGTAACGGGAGAGACTCTCTCGCTACCGCACTGCAGCAACATACACTGCGCCGCACAAAATTCAAGGCTGCTCGGTAACACACGGGAGATTTTCCCCCACATAATTTGGGAGGATTATGCACATCTACCAAGCAATGGGGTGAAACGTCTATAATATCAATATGTTATTGGGAAGACCGCGTCTGCTTAAAACTTCGCCAATCCCCTTTTTGGGCGCGGCAGCCAAGCAGATTCCGAATACCGGATAGCCTGACCACACGCCTCAAAGCGGCAGCGCACAATGCAGTGTAGGCTCGAACTGCAGGGATTTTTGATGACGGCGATCGACTTTAGTGCCTTTGTCGATGAACTCGCCACCATTTCCGGTGAGACTATCCGGCCATTCTTTCGCAGCGCGCTCGGCGTCGAAAACAAGAGCCGCTCGGGTGGCTTCGATCCGGTAACCGCTGCTGACCGCGCCGCCGAAGCGGCCATGCGTGCCCTGATTAAACGGACATTTCCCGAGCACGGCATCATCGGTGAGGAATTCGGCATTGAGCGGCGCGACGCTGAATACGTCTGGGTGCTCGATCCGATCGACGGGACCAAATCGTTTATTTGCGGCATGCCGGCCTGGGGAACCCTCATCGCGCTGACCCGCCGCGGCGAGCCGATTTACGGCATGATGCACCAGCCTTTCACCCGCGAGCATTTTTCCGGCGATGGCCGCGGCGCCCGTTATCGCGGTCCGGCCGGCGATCGATCCTTGGCCGTGCGCGCCTGTGCCTCGGTCCAAGACGCCGTGCTTTGCACCACCAGTCCGCTGCTCATGATGCCGAGCGACCGGCGATGCTTTCAACAAGTCGAGCGAGCGGTGCGGCTGTCGCGCTATGGCGGCGATTGCTACGCGTACTGCGTGCTTGCGGCCGGCCATATCGATCTCGTAATCGAGACCGAACTCAAGCCCCACGACGTGCTGCCGCTCATTCCGATCATCGAAGGCGCCGGCGGGATCATCACCACATGGGAGAATGGTCGGCCGCACGAGGGCGGCCGCATCGTGGCGGCAGGGGACAAACGCGCCCACGCCCAGGCGCTCGAACTCCTGAAAAGCTGAGCCACGCGGTTTGAAAGTTCAGTAAAGCGGTGTGCCCGGTACAAAGGCGTCGAACGCCGCCCAAAACTGCGAGCGGAAACGATCTTGCTCCATCAGGAGTTCGTGCTGCGCGCCGACAATGACCAGATGCGAACCGGCACGCAACATGCCGGCGAAGTCTTCGATTGCAGAATTTGAGACCACCTGGTCGTTGCCGCCGGCAACAATCAGCATCGGCTGCCGAATACGCGCCGGATAGCTCGGTTCGCGCATCGTCCGCATCGAGCGGAATGCTGCGTCACACCAGGCGACAGTCGGCGCCCCGAGCGCGAGCGCTGGCTCCGCCTCGAGAATCGCGGCGTTGCGTGCATAGCGCACCGGATCGGAGGTTAGAATGTTGCCGAGGAAGGGTCGCGATTCGACGATGCTGGTGTCGGTTCTCGGAACATACATCCCGCCCAATCCGGCCCAGCGTAGCGCGCGAACGATGATCCAACCGGTCCCCATCGAGTAATCCACGCCACCGAGCGCGATCAGCGGTGCAATCAGTACCATGCGATCGAACCAATGCCGGCCGCGATGCGAAGCGCGGATAAGGACATTGGCGCCGGTGGAATGGCCAATTGCAAAGAGCGGCGGCGGACAATCGGGCAAGACGATATCGCGCATGAAGGTTTCAAGATCGAGATCGTAGTCGGCAAAGTCGCGCACATAGCCTTTGCGGCGATCCGATAAAGCGCGGTCGGAGAGTCCCTGCCCGCGCCAATCCAGCGCTGCGACCGCGAACCCGCGTGCGCGCAGATCGCGCACCGTCTCGAAATATTTTTCAATCCATTCCGAGCGGCCCTGGAAAATGCATACGGTGCCGCGGCGTCCAGCCGGCGGCAGCCAGCGGGCGAAGCGAAGGGTAACGCCGTCAGGGGTCTTCAGCGCTCCGGTGACAAAGTTGTCGGGAACCGGGTTCGCGGGAATCGAGACAAGTTTCATGAAAGATGTTTCGGGCGAGCCGCAGCATTCGCTTATAACAGCAGGCAGCGCCGGCTCAACTTGCCACACCGACAAAGGCAAGAAACTAGCCGTGGAACCTCGGCGACAAACCGCGAAGGCGGTTCGCGATATTGCGATATTCAAAAATAAAAACAACAACTTAATGTCACTTGCGGGACGCGAATGCCGCACCCATATGAATTCTGCGCAGGCCATTCAGCGCTGCGCATTCCGGCCCGGCCCAATTGGGCGGGCCATCCGCATGTCGCTTCAGAAGGAGGATATGCCATGCGAACTTTCGACCTATCACCCCTTTATCGTTCGACCGTCGGCTTCGACCGTCTGTTCTCGCTGCTCGATCAGGGCCTCGAGGGCGCGGCTCCCGGTTATCCGCCTTACAATATCGAGCGGACCGGCGAGAATTCGTATCGCGTATCGGTAGCGGTCGCCGGCTTTAATGAGCCGGAGCTTTCGGTCGTGGCGAAGGAGAACACGCTGACGATCCGCGGCGAAAAGAACGCCAAGGAGGAGGAGAAGCGCGGCGACGTGCTCTATCAGGGCATTGCGGCGCGTACCTTTGAGCGTGTGTTCCAACTCGCTGATTTTGTCTTGGTGAAGGGCGCGAGCCTCGAAAACGGTCTCTTGCACGTCGACTTGGTGCGTGAGATCCCCGAGGCTAAGAAGCCGCGTTCGATCCCGATCAACGGCAAGGCCGGCAGCCCGACCGTCATCGAGAACCAGAAGGCCGCGTAACGGTCGTTAGCTGCGCATTAGCAAGCGCCCCGGTTATCCGGGGCGCTTTTTTGCGGCTCAGTCGTTGATCGCAGGAACGGCGGCGTCCTTGGCCGGCCTGCGCGGCGGCTCGGATTGCGCGGCTGCCGGCGCGGTGGTCGCGACATCGGGTCTAGCGACCGGCTTCTTTTCATCCGCAATGGTCGCGGCGAGGCTGGCAGGCCGAGGCCGCGGCAATGGCACAAGATTAAGCCCGGAAGAATGCCAATCGCTGGATGATAGTTCGGACGTGCCGACATAAGGCGGCCGCCCGTAGCCGGGCTCGACATCATCAGGAAGCGGATAAGTCGACGGTGCCGCGAGCCGGCCGTAATACGCGGGCGCGTAGGGGCCGGGCATATAAGGGCCGTAAAGTCCCGGACCGGCAACGATACGATTGGCGTCGCGAATGGCGCCGGAATGGGCATCCACGACCACCCGCATGGGGATGCCGCGATAATCGAGTGCACGCACGACGTAAGTGGTGCCCTCGCGCAAGGGCGGCGCCAGCGGTTGGAAACCGGCCGCTCTTAGCGTGCGCAGGACCTCATAGGGCGGCACAAAACCGCGCAACGGCATCTGCGGCAGCGATGGCGAAGGGCTTGGTGAAGACTGGGCAAAGCTGGAGACAGCGGACAGCACGCAAAACGCGAACGCGATTCCGGATCGTCTCAGCACGGCCAATCCCCCTCCCCCGTCGCAATGTCCGCCGCCGCAGAGATGAGCCTCAAATTGGGGCGGCCCTTGGGCGCATCTTTGGGCGCGCCTCAAATCTGGCGCAGAGGTCCACGAAGCGTTCGATGTCTTCCGCAACGGTGGCAAACGAGGTCACGAGCCGTATGAGGACATTGTCAGGACCGGTTTGCAAACCGTCGCTATTGCGGACGTAATAGCTCGCGCCGGCTGCCCTGAGCTTGGTATCCAGCGCACGCGGCACAACCACAAAGACGAGATTGGCTTCGACGGGCCAAACCGGTTGCAGCCCGACTGCGGTCAGCGCGGTCGCCAATTTGTCGGCCATCGCGTTGGCATGGCGGGCCAGATCAAGCCAGCGATCGTCGGCAAGGTAGGCCAGGAACTGCGCCGCGATGAAACGATGCTTTGACAAAAGATGACCGCCGCGCTTGCGGCGCTCGCCGAAGAAAGCTGCGGCGGCCGGATCGAAGAAAATCACGGCCTCCGCTGCCAGCGCCCCGCCTTTGGTCGCCCCAAGCGACAACACGTCGACGCCGCTGCGCCACGTCATTTCGGCGGGCGTCGCATTGAGCCGAACCAGCGCATTGGCAAAGCGGGCGCCGTCCATGTGCACCGCGAGCGACCGTTGCTGCGCGATTTGCGCGAGCCTGGCGATCTCGCTGGTCCGGTAAATGGTGCCGGCCTCAGTGGCCTGCGTGATCGACAGCGCCGATGGAATAACTTCATGCGGACTGTGCCCGCCATAGCCGGCGAGCGCCTCGTGGAGGCCATCGGCTGTGATTTTGCCGGCCGCGCCGGCCAAGCCGACAAGCTTGACGCCGTTTCCGAAAAATTCGGGCGCGCCGCATTCGTCGGTGAGAATGTGCGATTCGGCGTGACAAAGGATGGCGCCCCAGGGCGGCGAGACTTGCGCCAGCACCAAAGCGTTTGCGGCCGTGCCAGTCGGCACCAGGAAAGCCGCCACGTCATGTTCGAAGATCTCGCAGAACCGGCGTTCGGCCGCCTGTGTCCAATCATCATTGCCATAGCCGCGCGCGTAACCGCGACTCGCCTCGGCTAAAGCATCGAGTATGGCAGGTGCGACCGGCGCCGTGTTGTCGCTGGCAAAATTCATTTGGGGGGGACCTAGCGGGCGCCGCGCTGGCGCGCAGGCGAGGCGTAACAGCTGCGCAAGCCGTTTTGCGCCGCTTCTCGGGCCGGCGCAAGACCGCGCCGGCATAGGCCGTTCGCTCCAGTTGCTCCTCCGCCCGAGAGGAATGGACACGGACGCATTTGCAGTCGTTTCCAACTCATGATCGACTGCAACTGCGGAACAGGGCGACCATGACGTCGTTGGACCGGAAGGACGCTTTTTCCGCCGGCTTTTGCGCTGCGCGGCTTGTGTTGGCGCCTGGAATTTGCCATGTTTCGCATAGGACAGCATTGCTGTCCCAATTATGATCCCAAAGTGCGCGGTCGGTCGAATTCCGACGAGACGCGCGGATCGGCTGC
>JBAQBC010000421.1:0-2355 GCA_049286035.1 Xanthobacteraceae bacterium | reverse complement strand
CCCAACCAGTCATCCTTCGAGGCTCGCTTCGCTCGCACCTCAGGATGACGGGGCTGCCGTGGGTGCTGCTCTACATCACCGCGATCAGCGGCAGCGTATGCGGGGCGAAAAATCCGAACAACATCAGCATCAGGCCGAGCACGCCGAGCGCACCGCCGAACCAGGCGAGCGCCACCGTGCCGGTAATTACTGCCGCGGAAGACAGCACGATGCCAACCTGGAACGCCGCCGAGGACAGCTCATAATGATGATATTTCGCCAATGCGAGGTCGCGTTTTGCTTCCTCCTCTTTGGCGCGCTCGGCGAGCTCCTTGCGGCCTTCGCCGGTCGATGGCTCGGAATCGTAGCGCGCCGCGGTCTTTTTCCAGGCGTCGATCTGCTTCTGCATTGAGGTTTTCGCGGCCGGGTCGGAAGCAGCCTCTGACGCGACCAGCATTTCTTCGGCCGCGGTATTGAGTTGGGTGAAGCGGACACTTTTGGCCTGGAAGAACGCCCAAAGGTCGGATGACTCGACATTCGCGCCGATCGCCTCGGTTTGCGCGCTTTTGCCGAGCGTCTCCGAAAATGAAAGAAATAATGCGAGTACCGCGATCAACAGCGCGATGCGTCTGTTGAAATATTGCGAGTGCTCGCCTTCCTGCGCCTTTTCGATGGTCTCGTGAATTTCGGACATGATTTTCCTCGCAACCCACACCGCTTGTTTCGTGACCCCCATCCTGACCCTCCCCCTTTCGGGGGGAGGGGAGGAACGGCGGCATTCTCTTTCCTGCCCCTAAAAGGGGGAGGAATAAGGTGGGGGTCAAGTTAAGACAAAATGCGCGCTCAAGCGCGCGGATGAGCGCTGCGATACGCCTCGATCAGGCGCTCGGCGTCCACGGCGGTATAGATCTGCGTGGTCGAAAGCGAGGCATGGCCGAGCAATTCTTGGATCGCGCGCAAATCGCCGCCGCCGGCCAAGAGATGCGTGGCGAAGGAATGTCGCAAGGCATGCGGCGTGGCGCTGGCGCCAAGCCCAAGCGCGCCGCGCAACCGCGCCATCGCAAGCTGCACGAGGCGGGGCGAGAGCGGCCCGCCTTGGGCGCCGACGAACAGTGGACCGTCGGCGGGCAGTTCATAGGGGCAGAGCGCGATGTAATCGGCGATGAGCTTCGCAACCGGCGCGATCAGCGGCACCATGCGCTGCTTGCGGCCTTTTCCCGTGACTGTGAGGACGTCGCGGCCGTCGAATTCGGCGCGCTTGACGCCGAGCGCTTCGGAAATGCGCAAGCCGCAGCCGTAGAGCAATCCGAGCACCGCGGCGTCGCGGGCGTGAATCCACACGCCGCGGCCGTCACCGGCGGCAAGCGTCGGATCGGCCATGCGCTTGGCCGCATCGATCGGCAGCGGCCGCGGCAAGGTCTTGCCGAGTTTCGGCCCCCGCACCGCGACGAGCGCCGCGAGCCTGCCTTTGCCGTTGCGCTCCAGGAAACGGCCGAAGGCGCGGATGCCGGCGAGCGCGCGCATCAGCGAACGGCTGCCGATATTGTCCGCGCGCCGCGCCGCGAGGAATGCGCGCACATCCGCAGGCGCCAGCGCCGAAAGCTCTTTCAAGGACGGCGCGCCGCCCAAATGGTCGGTGAGAAAATGCAGAAACTGCGTCACGTCGCGGCGGTAGGCTTCGATGGTCTTGGCCGAAAGATGTCGTTCGGCCTGCAGGTGGCGCAGCCACGCATCGATCTCGGCCGCGACTTTGGGGGCGATGAGCGCGTCGGCATTTTCACCACCTCCCTCTGAAAGGGGGAGGTCGACGGCCGCAGGCCGTCGGGTGGAGGTCGTTGCCGACCGTTTCGCCACGTTGACCCCTCCCCAACGCGCTTTGCGCGTTGACCCTCCCCTTTCAGGGGAGGGAAAGTGGTTGCCCGGTACGGCAGCGAATTTAGCCGCTCGCGCCTTTACCCTTCCTAAATCGGTGAGAATCGGCCGAGAATCACCAAATGTCCAAGCGGGTCGTTGACGTGCTAGTGCCGGTCGCGCTGGACCGGGCCTATTCCTATCGCGTGCCGCCGGCGCTTGAGCTTGCGCCCGGCGACATCGTCACCGTGCCGCTCGGGCCGCGCGAGACCACCGGCGTGGTCTGGGCCGAAAACGCCAACCCGAATCCGCGGCTCGACAACCGGCTCAAGGACGTCGAGGAGAGGCTCGAATTCCCGCCGCTCAAGCCAGAATTGCGACGGTTTGTCGAATGGGTCGCGAATTACACGCTGTCCGCTCGCGGCATGGTGCTGCGCATGTGCCTGCGCATGGGGGAGCATCTCGGCGCCGAACGCGAGCGCATCGGCGTGCGGCTTGCGGGCGCAGCGCCCGAGCGCCTGACGC
>JBAQBC010000420.1:0-3852 GCA_049286035.1 Xanthobacteraceae bacterium | reverse complement strand
CCAAATAGGTGCGATTTGCAAGCGTCATACTGCCCGGGCTTGGCGTCCCTGGCAATCCTATCAACGAGCGGCCAGTCACTTCCGGAATTGGCCCTTCGCGACATTTCGCTTGACCGCAGAATTGGTTCGCTATCGGGGCATAGCGGACATGGCAGAATTAGGTGCTGGCTCAATCCGGTCATTCGTGACCCAAACCGGACGGAACGTCGCAATTCATAGCGGCTCTTGCTAAACTAGATTGCGAGTTGAATATTCCACAATGACGCTGGGGCCGAGCCATGACGAGCGAGGTTGGGCGGCAGAAGATCAAATCATATTGTTCGCTTTGCATAGCGCGCTGCGGCTCTATAGCTACAGTCGAGGGTGGGCGGTTCGTAGCGCTCGAACCCGATCCGTCGCATCCCACTGGTCAGGCACTTTGCGCCAAAGGCCGAGCTTCCCCGGAGCTGGTCTACAGCCCTGATCGATTGCTTTATCCACTCAGACGAACGCGCCCGAAGGGCGACCCGGACCCGGGCTGGCAGCGCATCAGCTGGGACGAGGCGCTGGATATGACGGCTTCCGCTATGCAGCGGATCGCGACGCAACACGGGCCGGCAGCGGTCGCGTTCTCCCTAGCGTCGCCATCTACGACTGCGTTGGCGGATGCAGGGGGCTGGATCCGGCGGTTGATGAATGCCTTCGGAACGCCCAACGCCGCCACCAGTCTCGACCTATGCGGATGGGGACGCGGCTTTGCCACGCGATACACCTACGGCGTCGGTAGCGTTGGTACAGGTACCGGCGGCGCGATGCCGGATATTGCGAACACGGGTTGCCTTATTCTCTGGGGCTATAACCCCAGCATGTCGCGGCTGACGCACGCAACGGCCATCATCGAAGCATTGAAGCGCGGGATGCGACTGATCGTGATCGACCCGCGTCATGTCGGCCTCGCTAGCAAGGCTGACATGTGGCTTAGGGTACGGCCGGGTACGGACGGCGCGTTGGCGCTCGGGCTGGCCAATCTGATGATTGAGTATGGCCGGTATGATCGCAGCTTCGTCCGCGACTGGAGCAACGGACCTCTGCTAGTGCGCACAGATACCGGCCGCCTGATGAACGAGCGAGATCTGACCAATAGCGGGAGCGAGCGCCACTATCTCGCATGGGACACTGAGGCCAACAGCCTCGTCGTTTACGATCCGACTGCTGGTCGTTACGAGCCTGCTGGCGCGAACCTCGCACTGGAAGGCGAGTTTCAGATCGCCACAGCGTCGGGAACCGTACTGTGCCGCCCGACCTTCGCGCTCTACGCCAAACTGTGTCGCCGCTATCCGCCGGGGGTGGTGGAGGCAACCTGCTGGATCGCGCGCGAGCAGCTGGAACAAGCTGCCCAACTGATCTGGGATTCCCGGCCAACAGCTTACTATGCATGGAGTGGTCATGAGCAGCATGCCAACACGACCCAGACGGCGCGCGCCATCTCGCTTCTGTATGCCCTGACCGGCTCGTTTGATGTCGCGGGCGGCAACGTCTTGTTTCCGACCGTGCCCTCCGCTCCGATCACAGGCGAGGAGCTGCCCGCTGCGAAAACAATCTCTCCCGCCGTTGGCGCGGCGGAGCGCCCGCTCGGTCCGGCACGATGGAACAATATCACCAGCCGCGACCTGTACCGGGCCATATTGGAACAGAAACCTTATCCGGTCCGGGGGTTGCTCGGCTTCGGCGCGAATACCCTCGTTGCGCACACTGATGCCCGGCGCGGTCGGGAGGCGCTGTCAGCGCTGGACTTCCACGCCCACGCCGACATGTTCATGAACCCGACGGCGGGATTCGCTGACGTGATACTTCCAGTCGCGTCGCCGTTCGAGCGGGAGGCACTGAAGATCGGATTCGACGTCAGCCCTGAGGCGCAATCTTTGGTCCAGCTGCGGCCACCCGTGGTAGATCCCTTGGGTGAATCCCGACCCGATGCCAATATCGTGTTTGATCTCGCTCAACGTCTTGGTCTGGGTGAGCATTTCTGGGACGGAGACATTGACGCTGCATACCGCTATCAGCTGGCGCCGTCGGGCGTGACACTGGAGGCTCTGCGCGCATCACCTGGCGGCTTGCGTGTACCGCTCCAAACCAGACACATGAAGTATGCGGAGCTAGATGGGACAGGTGTAGCACGAGGGTTTGCTACGCCCTCGCGCAAGGTAGAGGTCTGGTCGGAGACGTTCCTGGCGAACGGATACGCACCGCTGCCTGAGTACGCGGAACCGAGGATGGGGCCGATGGCTCGGCCAGACCTCGCAGCGAGTTTCCCGCTGGTCTTGACCTGCGCCAAGAACACCTTGTTCTGCAACAGCCAGCATCGTGGGCTTCCAGCCTTGCGTAAGCGAGTACCTCATCCGGAAGTGGAGTTGCACCCTGAAACAGCCGCGGCGCGCGGCATTTCTTCTGGAGACTGGGTTTTGATCGCAACGCCCGAAGGAAGTATCCGGGCACAAGCTTCCCTCAACGCAAGCCTTGATCCTCGGGTCGTCGCCGGCCAACACGGCTGGTGGCAAGCTTGCGAGGCCCAGGGATCACCAGCGTATGATCCGTTCAGTGCCGAAGGGACCAACTTCAACTTACTGATTGGGGGGACAATCCTCGACCCAGTGAGCGGGACCGCGTCGCATCGTTCCTATCTCTGTGAGGTCCGCGTTGCCAGCTTTTCATCTGCGGAATCCGGGTTCACTAGTGCTCTACGGAATGCGATAGTTGAAACATGATGTCATTGCTGGCGGAACTGGATCGCAGCAACGTCGTCGACGTGGATCTCGGCAGCGCCGAGTTCAAGGCGAACGCGCACCGCCATATGGCCGAATGGGCGCGACGGCCCCCTTTCTATGTGCTTGGCAATGGCCCACCGCAAGTGGTGGTCGGCCGCTACGCCGACGTGCATCGCGTGTTTTCTGACACCGAGACCTTCAAGTCGGAGATGCCGCGCGGCGCCGGTTGGGAGCAGTTCAACAAGGTCATGTTCGCGCAGTTCGTCACGCAGATGGACGGCGAGCAGCACGCCCGTGTCCGCCGCCTGCTGATGCCGGCATTCTCGTCGCGCCGGATCGAGCAGCTCCAGGACAGCATCACCGGGATCGTCGACGGCATGCTCGACCGCATCGAGGCAAACGGCCCCGAGTTCGACGGTATGCAGGACTATGGGGCGCATCTCGTCGTCGACGCTTTGTTGGATGCCATGGTGAATATGGACCAGCGCCGCAAGGCGATCTTTGTCGCGTTCCACGATGTGATTCCAGGCACCACGTACGTCAAGCCGGGCGAGTCGTGGTCACCGGAACTCCGGCGCGCCTTCGGTCGCACCATGGAGGAAGTCAAGGCCATCATCGAAGAGCGGCGCGTGAGCCCGCGCTCGGACTTCATCAGCGATCTCGTCAACGCCCGCGATCAAGGCGATAAGCTGAGTGATAGCGAGCTGTTCGACCAGATTTTCGGCATCTGCGGTGCATCGCTGTCGGCAACGACCCGTGCGGCCGGCGGTGCCCTCTACCTGCTCTACATGCACCCGGAGCAGTTGGAGCAGTTGATCAGCAGCCCGGCGCTTATTCCCGACGCGCTCGAGGAATGCCTTCGTCTCGGCAGCAATGGCTATTTCACCTTCCCGCGCATTGCCACTCGCGACACCGAGGTCGGAGGCACGCCCATCCTTAAGAGCATGGTGGTACGGCCGTCGCCGCTTGCCCCGAACTACGATCCCGACGTGTTTCCTGACCCGACGCGCTTCGACATTCATCGCAAGCCGAAGCGGATTCTATCCTTCGGTGCGGGCCCGCATCACTGCATCGGCAACATTCTCGGCCGCACCACCATCACCATTGC
>JBAQBC010000419.1:0-3998 GCA_049286035.1 Xanthobacteraceae bacterium | reverse complement strand
GTGCATGATCTTTTCCGGCCTGCCTTCGCTCGCCGAAGTATTAAACGAAACGAGAAGCGATCGGCGCGGCTTCGCGCCGCCGAGAAACCGGTATCCATCCTCGGATCAAGTCTGAGGACAGGCTTTTTCGGGATCAGGCGCTAGCGCGATGCGGCTGCGGCAGTCGTTGGCGCGGGCGCCGCCGCCACGCTGCCGGGTCTGATCACCGCCCAGCCGATCCGCAGCGGCGGCATCCGTCCCTGCACCGGACGGTCGAAAGTGCGCGGCACTTCAGGCACCAGATCCGGGAAATAGGCTTTGATGTCTGGCGGCGGCGTCGGCGTGGTATCGGCGGCGAGCCAGACCACGACGGCGCCCTTAGTACGGATGTCGTCTGCCGTCACCCAGGGCGAACGCTCCGGCGCGGCATCGAACAGAACGCTAGGCCGGCTCGGCGCCGCAAGCGCGATCAGCGCCGCGGTGCGCGGATCGCCAGTGACGATCGCCAGCGGCTGGCCGGTGCGGCGTTCGAAGTTTTCGGCGAAGAAGTGGCCCATCGCGCGCGCCGGCTGCGCGACTTTCAGATCCGTTGCCGCCGCCCAGGGCAGCAGGAAGATCAACAGCGGCACGAACAGCGCCGGCACGAGCAATAAACCGGTCCAGGCGAAGCCGAGCACGCGCTGGTGATAGAGCGCGATGCTGTCGCCCGCGGCCATCACGACGGCAAGCCCAGAGAGCACGACGAGCGGCGCTGCGCCTCCGATCGGCGCCGGACGTCCAATGATGACCGCGATGACGGTGGCGAGCAGCGCCGGAACCACCGCCAAGACTTTGACGAAAGTTCCCGCAAATGCATCCACCGGCTGACGCTGCAATGGCGGCGCCGGCGTCGCGCGGCTTTGCGGCCAACCCACCGCGAGCACAACCAGGATCACGAGACCAGCATGGGCGAGCGCAAGCGCGATCAGGATCCGAAGCCAAGTCACCGTATTGTCGCCGCCGCTCGCGGCGCGCCGCAATGTTTGCAGGATCGGGACGAGGCCGTCGGCTAATCCCTCCAGCCACAACAGATGCAGAAACAAAAAGAAAACAAGCGCGACGGCAACAATCCACGGCTCGGTCGATTGCAGCGCGGCGCGTCCGCGCTCGGTCAGCACGGTGAAGGCGGCAAGCGCGCCGAGGAGGATCAGCGCCGCATCGGTGGTCAGAAAAATGAGCGCGGCTGCGGCGCCGGCGACATACCAGGAGCGTTTATTTCCCTGCACGACCGCTTGCCAGTAACGCAGCAGCGTCACCGCCCAGAGCGCCATCGCCAGGATCGCCGGTCCAAAATCGGGCGTTGGCACCGTCAACAGCGCGATGCCGATCATCAACAGCACGGCAATCGCCGCATGCGCCGGCCCGAGCAGCGCGCGGCCGAGCGCGAACACGCACCAATAGGTTACGACCACGCAGAGCTGCGACAAGAGGTAAACGCCAAACAATCCGGCGATCCGAAACGCTATTTCGCCGAGCCAATAAGCAAGCGGCGGACCAACACCGCTGGCGAGCCGGAATTCATGACCGATGGCGAGAAGCTGGGCGAGATCGCCTGGCGGCGCGAAATAGAACACTGTCGGGACCACGAGCCAAATGAAGGCTTGCGTCAGCGCGGCGAACCAGAACATCAGCTGCGGCCGTGAGCGCAGAAGTTCGAGATAAAGCGGAACGAAAAACATCGCGGAGAATCCGATCGCGCTAAAGCAAAAATAATTTTAGGTTGATCCGGTATTTCGCTTTAGCTTGTTGGTTTGAGCATGATCTTTTCCGACCTGGCTTCGCCCGCCGAAGCGTGACAGGGGAACGCTAGCAGTTAGCATGGCTTCGCGCGGGCGGGAAACCGGCGTCCACTTTTCGGGATCATGCTTTAGAGCGGCAATACGTCGGCGATGGCATCGTCGGCGTCGGCGGCCAAATTGCCAAGGCCCAATTTGCTAACGCCCAATTCGCCGAGCGCGATTGCCACCGGCGAAAACGAACGGCGATGGTGGATCGTCGGACCGAGCCGGTCCAGTGCTTCGAAATGTTCGGGCACGCTGTAGCCCATATGCCGTTCGAAGCCATAGCCCGGATGCGCGGCGCCGAGGCAAGCCATCAGCCGGTCGCGCGTGACCTTGGCGACAATCGAAGCGGCGGCAATCGAGGCGACAAGACCGTCGCCGCCGATAACGGCCTGACAATCGCAGCCGGCATCGATGCGATCGCGGCCATCGACAAAGACGAGCGCCGGCTTCACCGGCAGCGCCGCCACCGCCCGCGCCAGCGCCCATAATGACGCACGCAGAATATTGTCGCGATCGATACGGGCCGGGGGCGCCAGCGCCACCGCGACTTGGGCGCGCGCGCAAATGCGCTCACAGAGGACGGCGCGGCGTTCCGGCGTGAGGCGCTTGGAATCATCGAGACCGCGCGGAATGTTGTCGGGATCGAGAATGACGGCAGCCGCGACCACCGGACCGGCGAGCGGCCCCCGCCCCGCTTCGTCGCAACCGGCAATCGGCCAAACGCCGCGCTTGAGCGCTGCGCGTTCGCGACGAAAGGTCGGCCGGGTCATTATCTCTTCGCCGAGCGGCAGGCGCGGCGCGGCGTCCTTGCTCGTGTGCCTGCCGCCATTTTGCGTGCGACCGGATGATGCCTGGCGATCCTGGCGATTCATGCCGGCAATGATGAGCATGCGCGGCGGCGGCGCGCAATGCGGGATTGGCAGCTAGATCGGCCGCCGCAGCTTCGTTTCCACCGCAAAAGCGAAATGATTTTGGGTTGATTCGGTATTTCGCTTTAGCTTGTTGTTTAAGCATGATCTTTTCCGACCCGCCTTCGCCCGCCGAAGCATGGAACGAAAGGACTCGCGACTGGCTAGGCTTCGCGCAGGCGGGAAACCGGTGTCCACTTTTCGGGATCATGCTTTAAAACAGGTCGAGCTGCTCGGCGGACGGTCGCGGCGGCTGGAAATGTTCGGTGGTGGTTTTCACGCTGGTCAAATTGAAACCGAGGCGTTCACAGGCGACTTCGAACCGCCGGCCGATCATCCAGGCGATCGGACCGGAGCCGGTCATGCGCTTGCCCCAGCTCGAATCGTAATCCTTGCCGCCGCGGGTTTCGCGGATGAGATTGATAACGTGGCGATAGCGGTCGGGAAAATTCTCGATCAGCCATTCGCGGAACAAATCCTTCAGCTCGAGTGGCAGCCGCAACAGCACGTAGCCGGCGTGGCGCACGCCGGTCTCCGCGATCGCTTCGAGAATGCGCTCGATCTCGGCGTCATTGATCGCGGGAATAACCGGCGCGACCAAAGCCGAGGCCGGCACGCCGGCTTTGACCAATTCGCGTAAAGCGCCCAGCCGGCGCGGCGGCGTCGAGGCGCGCGGCTCCATCACCCGCGCCAGTTTCGGATCGAGCGTCGTGACGGAAATCGCCACCTTGACCAAATCGCGCTTGGCCATGCGCGTGAGGATGTCGAGATCGCGCAGTACCAGGGCCGATTTGGTGACGATGCCGACCGGATGGCCGGCACGATCGAGAACTTCGAGGATCCGGCGCATGATCTGATAGCGCCGCTCGATTGGCTGATACGGAT
Organism: Xanthobacteraceae bacterium; assembly: GCA_049286035.1. Taxonomy (GTDB): domain Bacteria; phylum Pseudomonadota; class Alphaproteobacteria; order Rhizobiales; family Xanthobacteraceae; genus BOG-931. The sequence continues at coordinate 403 of JBAQBC010000419.1, read as the reverse complement.
CGGTATTGGTGCCGATCGCGATCGTCTTCGGCGAATAATCAGGCGCCGACAATTCGCGCTCGAGAAGTTCGGGCGCGTTCGGCTTCATGAACAACTTGGACTCGAAATCGAGCCCGGGCGAGAGGCCGAGATAGGCATGCGTGGGCCGGGCGAAACAATAGACGCAGCCGTGCTCGCAGCCGCGATACGGATTGATCGAGCGGTCGAACGAGAGGTCGGGCGAATCGTTGCGGGCGATGATCTTGCGGGTGGCGTCGATCGTGACCGTGGTCTTGAACGGCGGCAACTGCTCCAGGCCTTGCCAGCCGTCGTCGAAGGCGACCCGCGCCAAAGGCTCGTATCGGCCGGCCGCGTTCGACGCCGTGCCGCGGCCACGCCGGCGTTCGCGGTCGACCGCGGCGGC
>JBAQBC010000418.1:0-6084 GCA_049286035.1 Xanthobacteraceae bacterium | reverse complement strand
ATGCAGTAACAGGTCGTCGTAGCCGAGCGTGAGGGGCATCAGGTAACCAATGGAGAAAAGCATGTCTGGATTCGATGATATGATTCGTTCAGCCGCTCCGGGTGGCAACATCGGCAAACCCGTGATGCTCGCTCTTGGCGCTTTGCTTGCTTCAGGCGCTCTGTTCCGCGGCAGCGGTGCAGGACAGACCGCCAGCGCACCGACGCAACCGACATCGGACGAGGGTGCCGGCGGAGTGCTTGGCGGCTTGGGCGGGCTGTTGAACAAACTGCAGCAGGGAGGGCTTGGCAACGTGGCCAACTCCTGGGTCGGTTCCGGACAAAATCAGCCGGTGGCACCTGGTCAGCTTGGTTCAGCGCTTGGCCCTAGCATCATCAAGATGCTGGCTCAGAAGTCAGGTCTCTCCGAGGAGGAAATCACCAAACAACTATCGCAGGTCCTGCCTGGGATCGTTGACAAGTTGACACCAAACGGCAAGCTGCCAACGGCGGCGGAGTTATCGCAAAGGATGTGAAGACTCCGTTTTCCATGCAATGAAAACATGCGGTAGATGAGTTGCTGGTGGGCCGGACGAAAATGTGTTCCGGCCCGCCAGCAAGATCAGCTGTGAAGGCGACCAGCGGCACTTCTAAAAATATCGGGTTCATGTAGGTAGCGGTGGAGGTCGTGGTCGCAATCGCGACGCTCGTGAGCCAGCCCATCCGATTATGCGGCAACGTCCAGTTGTCGCAGCCGGCAAGCGGCGCGAGGTCGCGAAGGGTGACCGGTGACACGCCATATCGCTCGGTCGCGTAAACTCAGAAACTTGATCGACAACGAGGCAAGAGAGGCAAACGCCGACGCCGAAGGCCAGGCCGTATCTGTAATCGTTCTGCATCTTGAAGCTCTTTCCGCTGAGCCCCGAGTCGAATCACCTCCGCGGATGGCATTATCGTCGACCTCCACCGGAAGGCCTCCCGGCCAGCCAGCCGTGACCGCAGATCCCCCTTCTCAGCCAGGGCGTAAAACCTATCATTTCAAGCCGCCGGGGCCGCCGGTCGCGGCTTCTGTGGCTCAGCCCGTTCTGGCCGTGTACCTCACCGTGTACCCTGGCCGCCTGTCGCGCTTGACGCTTTGGAGCTAAGTTGTTGATTTTGTTGGTGCCGCGGAGAGGATTCGAACCTCCGACCCACGCATTACGAATGCGTTGCTCTACCGGCTGAGCTACCGCGGCGTTTGGAGCATGATCCGGAAAAGTGGGAACCGGTTTTCCGACAAGGTCATGCTCCCCAGTAAAGTCCAGCGATACGGGGTACTAATATCCCCAATATCTAAACGCAAGCTGCTGCCATCGCCCTTCGAGGGCCGCTTCGCGGCCGCCTCAGGGTGACGGCATATCGGCCTCGGCGCGTAGTTTGAAGCGCTGGATCTTTCCGGTCGCCGTCTTCGGCAGTTCGCGGCGGAACTCGATCCAGCGCGGATATTTAAAGACGGCAAGCTTCTGCCGGCATTCGTCCTGCAGCTGTTGCGCGAAGGCGTCGCTCGCCTTGTCCGGCGATTTGAGCACCACGAACGCCTTCGGTTTGATCAGCTTGTCGGTATCCGGCCAGCCGACCACGGCGGCTTCGAGCACGTCGGGATGGCTTTGCAGCACCCCTTCGACCTCGAACGGCGAGACATACATGCCGGAGACTTTGAGCATGTCGTCGCGCCGGCCGCAGTAGACGAAATAGCCGTTGTCGTCCTCGACATATTTGTCGCCGGAGCGAGTCCATTCGCCGAGGAAGGTGGCGCGCGATTGCGCGCGATTGTTCCAGTACATCATCGCACTAGTCGGGCCGCGCACCTGCAGCTCGCCCATCTCGCCGGGCGTCTCGATCACCTGGCCGTCGTCGTCGATGAGCCGGATGTCATAGCCCGGCACCGGCTTGCCGCTGGTGCCGTATTTGACGTCGCCCGTGCGGTTGGACAGAAAAATGTGCAGCATCTCGGTCGAGCCAAGGCCGTCGAGAATGTCGACGCCATAGCGTTCGCTCCAGCGCCGGCCGATGTCGGGCGGCAGCGCTTCGCCGGCGGAGACGCAGCGGCGGATTTTCACGTCCCCGCGCGCCGGCGCGACCGGACTCGCCAGGAACGCCGCATAGAAAGTCGGCACCGCGTAGAAGATCGTTACCTGATGTTGCTTGAGGAGATCGGCGACCAGATCCGGCGTCGGCCGCGCCGGCAGCAGTACGGTCGTCGCCCCCGCCGACATCGGAAAGGTCAGCGCGTTGCCGAGCCCATAGGCGAAGAACAATTTCGCCACCGAATAGCAGATGTCGTTCTCGGTAATGCCGAGGATTGGCCGGGCGTAAAGCTCATCGGTGAGCGCAAGATCGGCGTGGGTGTGCACGGCGCCCTTCGGCCGGCCGGTCGAGCCGGACGTGTACAGCCAAAAGCACATGTCGTCGGATGTGGTCGGCGCGGTGACGGGTTTGTTGTCGACCGCCGCGAGGAGATCGGCGAAGTGATGGTGGCCATGCGCCGCGGCGCCGGACACGATGACATGTTCCAGGCTCTTGCACGCCCCCTTGGACGCCGGACTCTTGCACGCCGCAATCGCAGGCTTGAATTTCGGCAACAGCTCCTCGGACACGACCAGCACGCGGGCGCGGCTATCCTCGAGCATGAAGCGGTAATCGTCCTCGGTCATCAGCGTGTTGACCGGAACGGCGACCACGCCGGCCTTGATCGCGCCAAGAAACGCCGTCGGCCAATCGATCGTGTCGAGCAGGCAAATGAGAACGCGTTCTTCGGTGCGCACGCCAAGCCCGCGCAACACGTGGCCGAAGCGCTCGACACGATCGGCGAGATCGGCATAGCTGTATTTGCCGCGATGATCGATGAAAGCGATGTTGTCGGCGCGGCCGGCGTCGAGATTGCGCCTCAAAATATCGGCGGCGAAATTGTAATCGCGCGGCGCGGTGGCCGTACCTGGTGCCTCGGTCTTTGGCGGCGCGCTCGCCTGAACGGGAGTCATGCCTGATTCATCCCTCTTGCATCCCTCTTGCTTCCTTGTCTTTTCCCATTATGCCGATGGTGAAATAGGCCGCAATCCATTACTGGATTTGCCAGTCAGACGTTTCGGAGCCCGCCCATGATCTTCAGCCGCGACCGCATTCTGACCACCCACGTCGGCAGCCTGCCGCGCAGCGAAAGCTTGAGCGATCTTCTGATCCAGCGCGAAGCCGGCGAGCGTTACGACACCGCGCAATTCGAAGCGGAGATGGAAAAGGCGGTCTGGCATGTGGTGAACAAACAAAAAGACGCCGGCATCGACATCGGCAACGACGGCGAGCAGCAGCGCGTCGGCTTTCAAACTTACGTGCCGGCGCGCATGGCGGGCTTTGCCGGCGAATCCAAGCGGCGGCGCGGCCGCGAATTCGAGGAGTTTCCCGATCTGGTGCGCTATCTCACCCACCGTTTTCCGCATGTCAGTAAACAGCAGAACGCGCCGGAAGCGCGCGCCGAGCTGCATTATCACGACACCTCTGCAATCGCGGCGGAGCTCGCGCGTTTCAAGCGCGTCGCCGGCGAGGGCCGCGCCTTCGCCGAAATGTTCATGACCGCGCCGTCGCCCGGCATCATCGCCTCGACCATGCTCAACGCGTATTACCCCTCGCAGGAGGATTATCTCGCCGCGATTGCGCGCGAGATGCGCAACGAATATCGCGCCATCGCCGAGGCCGGGCTCATTCTGCAGATTGACGCGCCCGATCTCGCCATGGATCGTACCATGTTCTACCGCGATCAGAGCGACGCCGAATTCGCCAAAACCTGCGAGTTGCATGTGGCGATGATCAACCGCGGCATCGAAGGCATCCCGCGCGAGCGGGTGCGGCTGCATGTCTGCTACGGCAATTGGGAAGGTCCGCACATTCACGACATCGCGCTGGAAAAGATCCTGCCGGCGCTGTACCAGGCCCAGGTCGGCGCACTGTCGATCGAATTCTCCAATCCGCGCCACGCTCACGAATATGCCGCGTTCAAGCGCGCGCCGTTCCCGAAAGAGATGATCCTTATCCCCGGTGTGGTCGAAACCACCTCGAATTTCGTCGAACATCCCGAAGTGGTGGCGCGCCGCATCGAGGAAGCCGTCGCCGCGGTCGGCGACCGCGAACGCGTCATCGCCTCGACCGATTGCGGCTTCGGCACGTTCACGCGGCGCGAATGGGTGATCGAGCCGGCGGTCTGGCTCAAGCTCAAATCGATCCGCGACGGGGCCGATATTGCCTCGGCGCGGCTTTGTGGTAAGAAGAGCGCCGCGTAGTTGTTTCCGTCACCCTGAGGTGCGAGCGAAAGCGAGCCTCGAAGGACGACGGCCGGAGCGCCTCGGCCGCATCCTTCGAGGGCCGCTGCGCGGCCGCCTCAGGATGACGGTTCAAACAGGTAGAAATTCCATTTTACACCGGGGACCAAAACCGTGATCGATCTTTACACCTGGACGACGCCGAACGGCCGCAAGGTCTCCATCGCGCTCGAAGAATTCGGCCTGCCCTATACCTCGCATGCGGTGGACATCGGCAAGGACGAGCAATTCAAGCCGGAATTCCTCAAGATCAGCCCGAACAATCGCATCCCCGCGATCGTCGACCGCGACAACAATATGAGCTTGATGGAATCCGGCGCGATCCTGATCTATCTCGCCGACAAGACCGGCATGCTGTTGCCGAAGGGCGGTGAAGGGCGCTACCGCACCATCGAATGGCTGATGTGGCAGATGGGCGGACCGGGGCCGATGTTCGGCCAGGTCCATCACTTCGTGAAATACAATAAGGGCAAGGCGCCCTATGCCGAGGAGCGTTATCTGAAAGAGGCGCATCGCCTCTATGGCGTGCTCGACAAGCGCCTCGCCGATCGCGAATACGTTGCCGACCAATATTCGATCGCGGATATCGCGATCTGGCCGTGGGTGTCGCGCTTCGAATGGCAGACCGTCGATCTCAATCAATATCCCAACGTCAAGCGCTGGTACGTCGCCATCGCCAAGCGCCCGACGGTGCAGAAGGGCTACAAGGTGCCGAAGGACGTCGGCGACGTGCCGATGCCGGTGTAGTTGTATGCACCAAGGGGCCTTCACGAGCGCCGCGCATGATTGCTCTGAGTTTGTAACGATCCCGGGTCTGCAGCGCACCACTTCGTGCTGCGCTGCGCCCGGGAGACGAGTTGGTGCTTATGCGAAATCGGTTTTTTGTGTACGTTCTGGCAAACCGCCCGAAGGGCGTTCTGTACGTCGGAGTAACCAGCGACCTGCAGCGGCGTGTTTGGCAGCATAGGACGAAAACCGTTCCGGGGTTTACGAAAAAATACGGAGCGACGCGTCTCGTTTATTATGAGGAGCACGCCTCCATTTTGCAGGCGAGAGAACGCGAGCGAGCGCTAAAGCGCTGGCGGAGAGCGTGGAAGTTGAAATTAATCGAAGACATCAATTCGGAGTGGCGAGACTTGGCCGATGAACTTGTTATGCTTTAAGCCACGTTCCCCGGACGCGGTGCAGCGCGATAGCGGTGCACCGCAGATCCGGGGTCTTTACAAACTCGGCCTAATGCTGAGCGCGCTCCATCTGCGAAAGGCAGTATAGTTCGTTTAACGATCCCAAGGAGCCTCCCATGGACGACATCAAAAAGCGCGAGCCGATCAAGATCACCGCCGAGGACATCAACCCGCGCTACAACTGGGGCCGCCACCTGCCGGTGCTCGGCACGATGGGCGTCGATTTCGAGGAGCGCGTCGACTACCGGCGTATGCACCGTTATCGGCTCGGCCGCGCGCAGGCGGCGCTGGAAGCGTCCGATCTCGGCGCGCTGCTGCTGTTCGACGACAACAATATCCGTTACGTCACCTCGACCAAGATCGGCGAATGGGCGCGCGACAAGCTTTCGCGCTGGACGCTGTTGCCGCGCGGCGGCGATCCGATCCTGTGGGATTTCGGTTCGGCGGCGGTCCACCACAAACTCTATTCGCCGTGGCTCAAGCCGGAGAACTGCAAAGCGGGTCTGGTCGGCTTGCGCGGCACCGTCGATCCTGCCTTCGGTCTGATGAAGCATCACGCCGAGGAAATGGCGG
>JBAQBC010000417.1:0-22694 GCA_049286035.1 Xanthobacteraceae bacterium | reverse complement strand
GCGCTCAAAGGCGACGTTTCGAATCTTGACGATCTCGACCGCATTATCGCGGAAATTCACGAAGCCAAGGGCAAGCTCGACATCGTGTTCGCCAATGCCGGCATCGCGAAATACGCGGCGCTCGGCGAGATCACCGAAGAGCTCTACGACTCGATCTTCAATATCAATGTAAAAGGCATGTTGTTCACGGTGCAGAAGGCGCTGCCGCTGATGCCGGATGGCTCGGCGATCATCGTGACCTCCTCGATTGTCGGCAGCAAAGGATTGGGGGCAAACAGCGTCTATGCCGCCACCAAGGCGGTGGCGCGTTCCTTCGCCCGAACCTGGACCACAGATTTGAAGCCGCGCCGGATTCGCGTGAATGCTATCAGTCCGGGCTCCATCGACACGCCGGGCTTGAGCGGGCTGCTCGCGTCCTCGCCGGCGGGCGAACAGCGCCGCAAGATGATCTACGCCGCCACGCCGCTCGGCCGGTTCGGCACGGCTGACGAGATTGCCGCTGCGGCGGTGTTTCTCGCCTCCGACGATGCGAGTTATGTCACGGGAATAGAGCTGTTCGTCGACGGCGGCTTCGCGCAAGTCTGAGCGCTGCGTGTTTGGAGTTAAGTTGAAGCTAGGTAGTGGAGGTTAGTCATGACATCGCGATCGATCGTTTTCGCAGAACCAGTGCGAACCGCCATCGGCACCTTCGGCGGCAGTCTCAAGGATGTGCCGGCGCCCGCGCTCGGCGCTACGGCAATTCGCGGCGCAGTGACGCGCGCAGGAATCCGCCCGGACGAAGTGGAAACTGTCGTCATGGGTAACGTTGTCCAGGCGGGCACGAAGATGAATCCGGCCCGCCAGGCCGCGGTCCATGGCGGCTTGCCGGTGACCGTGCCGGCACTGACCGTGAACCGCGTCTGCGGCTCGGGCGCCCAAGCGATCGTGTCGGCGGCGCAGGAGATTGCGCTCGGCAATATCGATGTCGCGGTCGCCGGCGGCATGGAAAACATGGACCTCGCGCCCTACCTGGTTTCGCGCGCGCGCTGGGGCTATCGCATGGGCGATGGTACGCTCTACGACAGCGTGCTGCGCGACGGCTTGAACGATGCGTTTTCCGACGCGCACTCGGGCTGGCACACCGAAGACTTGGTTCAAAAATATCAAGTGCGTCGCGACGAGCAGGATCGTTGGGCCCTGCGCTCGCAGCAGCGCTTCGCCAGCGCCCAGGCGGCCGGTCATTTCAAAGCGCAGATCGTGCCAGTCGAAGTGCCGGGTAAAAAGGGACCGGTGCAATTCGACAAGGACGAGCATAACCGGCCGGACACCACGCTCGAGACGCTGGCAAGGCTCAAGCCCGCATTTCGGCCCGACGGCACGATCACCGCTGGCAACGCGCCGGGGTTGAATGACGCGGCGTCGGCAATGGTACTCGCCGATGCAAGCTGGGCCGACAAACGCGGCGTTTCCGCAACGGCTCGTCTTGCCGGCTATGGCATCGCCGCGGTCGAGCCTGGAATGTTCGGGCTCGGACCGGTTCCCGCGGTGAAGCAGGCGCTGCAACGCGCCGGCTGGGATATTCGTTCGGTCGAGCGGGTCGAGATCAACGAGGCCTTCGCCGCGATTGCCATTGTCGTCGCCCGCGAACTTGGATTGCCGCAGGACATTGTCAACGTGGAAGGCGGAGCGGTCGCGCATGGCCATCCGATCGGCGCCACCGGCGCGGTGCTCACGACAAAGCTCATTCATTCGATGCGCCGCGACGGCCTCAAGCGCGGCGTCGTCACGCTCTGCATCGGCGGCGGGCAAGGCATCGCGCTCGCCATCGAAACGCTGCACTGAAAAGACTGGAACAAACCGGAGGTCTGCCATGCCGCTTGCCAAGATCCACGTGCTCGAAGGCCGTTACGACCAGAGCCGCATCGCGAAAGTATCGGGTGCCATTCAGTCGGCCTTGATGAACACGCTTCGCGTGCCGCGGGAGGATTTTTTCCAGCTCATCTTCGAGCTGCCGAAGAATCGCTTCCTTCACACGCCCTCGTTCGTCGGTATGCATTACAGCGACGATATGATCATCCTGGAGATATCTTTCATTCAAGGACGACCGAAAGAGACCCGGCTGGCGCTGTTGAAGGACATCAACACCCGCGTTGCCGCGGCGGCCGGTATCTCGCCGGACGACATGATGATCGCGCTATATGAGGCTCCGGGCGAGAACTTTTCATTCGGTCAGGGCGAGGCGCAGCGCGCCAACGCCGTCGCCCCGGCATAACTGGGTCCGACGAATCTAAGTTTGCCCGGCGCGCTGGACCATTTCGATTTTCATTTTTGCTTTTGCTCACGCCGGCAATTTGGCTATCATCGCTTGTGACTCGCTCGTTGCTGCGGGATCGGAGCTTGCGATGATGCGGGGTGTTTCGATCGGGCTTATTTCGTGCGCTGCTGCCTTGTTTGCGGCATTAGCCGCGCCGGCGCAGGCCGCTGACCTGTGGCGGGCCGCTCATGCACGGCCGATCGTCTATGCGCCGCCGGTCGATTATGGGCCGGCCGAGCCGCTCTGCTACTGGTGCATCCGGGACGCGATCTACGTCGACACCAAGCTGATCGCGCATCTCGAAGCCAATCCGGACGTCGATGAAGCGGACAAGGCGCCGTGGATCCTTGGCGCTCACGCCGACATACGTCGGTTGCGCCGGATGCTCGGGCCAGTCGAGACCGTCAGCGTGGCGCCGTGCTGCTATTGGCGCAAGCGGCTTTACGTGAGGTGAGCGACTGCTAACGCGCTTTTTCCCGGACGCGGTGCAGCCACTCTCTAATTCACCTCACTCCGCGGGTGCGGGGGGAGGCGCCGGGCCGCCGAATAAGCGCGGCAACAGGCGGCCGCGCGTGCGCAGCGTCCATTGCGAGAGCCGGTCGAGATAAAGATAAACCACCGGCGTCGTGTAGATAGTCAGAAGCTGGCTGATGATCAGCCCGCCCATGATCGCGATGCCGAGCGGGCGGCGGATTTCGCTGCCATTGCCGAAGCTCAAGGCGAGCGGCATCGCGCCGAGAATGGCGGCGCTTGTCGTCATCATGATCGGCCGAAAGCGCAAGCGGCAGGCCTGATAGATCGCGTCGTAGCTACTCAAGTGCTCGGCGCGTTTGGCTTCGATGGCGAAGTCGATCATCATGATCGCGTTCTTCTTGACGATGCCGATCAACAAAATCACGCCGATCAAGCCCATAATGTCGAATTGGGTGTGAAACAGCATCAGCGCCAAAAGCGCGCCGACGCCAGCCGAGGGCAGCGTGGACAAAATCGTGATCGGGTGGATGTAGCTCTCGTAGAGCACGCCGAGGAGGATGTAGACCGCGGCGATGGCGGTTGCGATCAGGATCGGCTCGTTGTTAAGCGCCTGCTGAAATATCTGTGCGGTGCCGGCGAGGTTGCCGTGGATCGACGTCGGCATGCGGATCTTGTTGGTGGCGTCGGTAATTTCGCTTGCCGCCGCGCCGAGCGAGGCGCCGGGCTGCAAATTGAACGAGATGGTGGAAGCGACGAACAGACCCTGATGGCTGACCGAGAGCGGCGCGTTGCCCGCATTGTAATGGGCGATCGCGGCGAGCGGGATCATCTTCTCCGCGGCGGTCGACACCGCGGCGCCTGACGAGGCGGTGCCCTTGCCTCGATTGCCGATGGCATTGATGAAGGCATTGCGCGCGGCATTGTTGTTGTTCGCCGTTGCGGCCGCTGCGCTCGCCGTGGTGGCGGAACCCGCCGCCGTCGTATTGGCGGCGCTGACGGTTCCGAGCGGCGCGTTCGAGATCGCCGTGCCAGCGGCTGGACCGCCGGAAGGGGTGACGTAGATGTCGGCGAGCGAAGCCGGATGCTGCGTGTAGCGCGGATCGATCTCCATCACGACGTGATACTGGTTGATCGCGCTGTAGATCACCGACACCTGGCGTTGCCCGAACGCGTCGTAAAGCGTGTTGTCGATTTGCGCCAGCGTGATGCCGAGCCGCGAGGCAGTCGGACGGTCGACGACCAAATCCGATTCCAAGCCGCGCTGCTGCTGATCGGAACTGACATCGGTCAGGATCGAACTGTGTTCGAGTTGTTGCAAGAGAAGCGGCGTCCACTTCTGCAGCAACGCGGTATCGTCGGATTGCAGCGTATATTGATACTGCGCATTGCTCTGCCGCCCGCCCTGACGGATGTCCTGGACCGCGACCAGAAACAGCCGGCCGCCCGGCACTTTGGCGAGTTGCGGGCGCAGCCGCGCGATCACGTCGTCGATCGGCGGCCGCTGCGAAATCGGCTTTAGCGAAACGAACACCGAGCCTGTATTGATCTGGCCGAAGCCGCCGCCCGAGCCGACGCCGGTATAGCCGACGACGTGCTCCACCGCCGGATCCTTTTGCACGATGTCCATCATCTGGCGAAGCTTCTGCGTCATCAGCTGAAACGACACGCTTTGATCGGCTTGCAGCGTGCCGATCAGCCGCCCGGTATCCTGCTGCGGAAAGAAACCCTTCGGCACGACATAGAAGAGAAAGGCGTTGAGCGCGATCGCGGCGAAAAAAATGACCAGCACCACCCGGCTGTGTTGGAGCGCCCAGACCAGCGAGCGCTCGTAGCCGCCGAGCACGCGTTCGAAAAAGCTGTGGCGGCGCTCGCGAAGCCGTTCCGAGGGCCGCGGCCGCAGGAACAACGCGCACATCATCGGCGTCGTGGTCAGCGAAACCGCCAGCGAGATGAGAATGGCGAGCGACAGCGTCAGCGTGAATTCGCGGAACAGCCGGCCGAGAATGCCGCCCATCAGCAGGATGGGCAGGAACACCGCGATCAGCGAAAGGCTGATAGAAAGGACGGTGAAACTGACCTCGCGCGCGCCGACCAAAGCCGCGCGCAGGCGCGGCATTCCGGCTTCGAGATGGCGCGAGACATTTTCCAGAACGACGATGGCGTCGTCGACGACGAAACCCGTCGCGATGGTCAGGGCCATCAGCGAGAGGATGTCGAGGCTGTAGCCGAGCAAATACATCGCGCCGAAGGTGCCGATGATCGAGACCGGCACCGCGACGAAGGGAATCATGGTCGAGCGCACGTCGCGCAAGAACAGGTAGACCACGAGGGTCACGAGCACGATGGCGATCGCCAGCGTGACCTCGGTATCACGCAAGGACTGCCGTATGGTGATGCTGCGGTCGATGGCGATGGTGACGTTGACGTCGGCGGGCATCGCCGCTTGCAGAGCGGGCAGGGCGGCCTTCACGCTGTCGATGGTGTCGATGATGTTGGCGCCAGGCTGGCGGAACAAGATCACCAGCACCGAGGGCTGGCCGTTGGAGAGACCGAGATTGCGCACGTCCTCGACGGAATCGAGCACCTTGGCCACGTCCGACAGCCGGACCGGGGCGCCGTTGCGATAGGCGATCACCAGCGGCGCGTAATCGGCGGCCTTGATCGACTGGTCGTTGGTGTAGATCTGAAACCGGCGCTCGCCCTCGTCGATCGTGCCCTTGGGACTATTGGCGTTGGCCGAAGCGAGCGCCGCGCGCACGTCTTCAAGCCCGATGCCGTATTTGAACATGGCGTTCGGATTGAGCTCGACGCGGACCGCCGGCAGCGCCGAGCCGCCGATAATGACCTGACCGACGCCGTCGATCTGCGACAGCTGCTGCTGAAAGACATTGCTGGCGGCATCGTACATCTGACCCTGCGTCAGCGTCTTCGACGTCATCGCCAGAATCAGAATCGGCGCGTCGGCGGGGTTGACCTTGCGATAAGTGGGATTGGTGCGCAGGCTGGTCGGCAGGTCGGCGCGCGCCGCGACGATCGCGGCTTGGACGTCGCGCGCGGCGCCGTCGATGTCGCGGTTGAGATCGAATTGCAGCGTGATGCGGGTCTGGCCGATGCCGCTCTGCGAGGTCATCTCGGTAACATCGGCGATCTGGCCGAGGTGCCGCTCCAGCGGCTCGGCGACGCTGGTGGCGACGGTGTCGGGGCTGGCGCCCGGAAGCTGCGCATTGACCGCAATGGTAGGGAAGTCGACCTGCGGCAGCGGCGCCACCGGCAGTTTGGAAAAAGCCAGCACGCCGGCGAGCGCAATGCCGAGCGTCAACAGCGTGGTCGCAACCGGCCGGTTGATGAATGGCGCGGAAATGTTCATTCGGCCGGCGCCCTTGGCGCGAGCGGGTTCGGCGGACCCAGCGGGTTTGACGGCCGCCGTCCGGTCAGGCGCACCGCCAACCGGTCGAAATAGAGATAAATGACCGGCGTGGTGAACAAGGTCAGCATCTGGCTGACCACCAGTCCGCCGATGATGGCAATGCCGAGCGGCTGGCGCAGTTCTGATCCGGTGCCGGTGCCGAGCATCAGCGGCATGGCGCCGAGGATCGCCGCCATGGTCGTCATCATGATCGGCCGGAAGCGAAGGAGCGAGGCCTGATAGATCGCCTCGCGCGGCGGCAGCCCCTCGCTGCGCTCGGCATCGAGCGCGAAGTCGATCATCATGATCGCATTCTTCTTGACGATGCCGATCAACAGAATGATGCCGATGATGGCGATGACGTCGAGGTCATAGCGCAGCAGCATCAGCGACAACAGCGCGCCGACGCCCGCCGACGGCAGCGTCGAGAGAATCGTGATCGGGTGGATGAAGCTCTCGTACAGAACGCCGAGTACGATATACATCGCCACCACCGCGGCGATGATCAAAAATACTTCGTTGCTCAGCGAGGACTGAAAGGCGGCGGCGGTGCCCTGAAAGGCGGTGATGAAACTCAGCGGCAGGCCGAGCCGGGCTTCGGTCTGTTTGATGGCGTTGACGCTGGATTCCAGCGAGTAGCCCGGCGCGGTGTTGAACGAAACGGTGGTCGCCGGAAACTGTCCATAATGCGTGACCAATAGCGGCGCGGCGCGCTGTTCGATATGGGCGATGGCTGACAGCGGTACCTGTCCGTTGGTCGAAGACGACGACGACGGCAGATAAAGCGAAGATAGCCCGGTCAGCGAGCGTTGCAGCGCCGGATCGATCTCGAGGATGACGCGATACTGGTTCGATTGCGTGTAGATCGTCGAGATGATGCGTTGGCCGAACGCGTCGTAGAGCGCGTTATCCACCGTCGCGGGCGTGATGCCGAAGCGGCTTGCGGTGGCGCGGTCGATGACGATATCGACGGCGAGGCCCTGCTGTTGCAGATCGCTGGCAACGTCGGCGAGTTCGGGTCGCTCGTTGAGGGCTTCGACAAGCTTCGGCACCCAGGTGGCGAATTCCGATGGATTGGCGTCCTCGAGCACGAAGTGGTACGGCGCCCGCGCGATCGTCGCGTCGATCGTCAGGTCCTGCACCGGCTGCATGTAAAGCCGCATCCCGGCGACGCCCGACACCTCGTTCTGCAAGCGGCGGATGATCTGGCTTGCCGAGCGCGCGCGGTCGTCGTGCGGCTTGAGCGTGATCAGGAAACGGCCGGTATTGAGCGTCTGATTGGTGCCGTCGACACCGATAAAAGAGCTGACATTCTCGACGTCGGGATCTTTCAGGATCGCCTCGGCCATCTTTTCCTGCAGTTCGGCCATGGCCTGATAGGAGATGCTCTGCGACGCCTCCGAGATTGCCTGGATCAGTCCGGTGTCCTGCACCGGGAAGAAGCCCTTCGGAATGACGACATAGAGCAGGATCGTGAGCGCAAGCGTGGCGAGCGCGACCAGAAGCGTTATCGGCTGGCGGTCAAGCACCCAATTGAGCGCGCTGCCGTAGTAAGCGATCACCGCGTTGAAAATCTGTTCGGCCTTCAGATCGAACCGGGTGCGCTCGCCATCCGGGTGGTGGCGGATCAGCTTGGCGCACAGCATTGGCACCAGCGTGAGCGACACGATCGCGGAAATGACGATCGTGACCGCAAGCGTAATCGAAAATTCATGGAACAACCTGCCGACCACGTCGCCCATGAACAATAGCGGAATGAGGACCGCGATCAGCGAGATCGTGAGCGATATGATGGTGAAGCCGATCTGTTCCGAGCCGCGCAGCGCTGCTTCCAGCGGATCCATGCCGCTTTCGACATAGCGCGCGATGTTCTCGATCATCACGATGGCGTCATCGACGACGAAGCCGGTCGCGATCGTCAGCGCCATCAGCGACAGATTATCGAGGCTGAACGCCAAGAGATACATGGCGCCGAACGTGCCGACGAGCGATAGCGGCACCGAAAGGCTCGGAATGATCGTGCCGGGAAGCGTGCGCAGGAATACGAAGATGACGAGGACCACCAGCACCACGGCCAGCGCCAATTCGAATTCGACGTCGGCGACGGAAGCGCGGATGGTGACGGTGCGGTCGCTCATCACGCTGACATTCACCGCCGCGGGCAGCGCCGCGAGGATTTCCGGCAATACCGTCTGGATGCGGTCGACAACGGCAATGATGTTGGCGCCGGGCTGCCGCTGTACATTGATGATGATGGCGGGCGTGGTGTCGGCCCAGGCGCCGAGCTTGGAGTTTTCCGGCCCGCTCACGATCGTCGCCACGTCGGAGAGGCGAACCGGCGCGCCGTTGCGATAGGCGACGATCAGGGTGCGATATTGCTCGGCGCTGGTGACTTGGTCGTTGGCGTTGATCGACAGCGCTTGTGTCGGGCCGTCGAAATTGCCCTTCGGCGTGTTGACGTTGAGGTTGCCGAGCGTGGTACGGACGTCGTCAATGTTCAGTCCGTAGGCCGCGAGCGACTGCGGATTGACCTGAATGCGCACCGCCGGACGCTGCCCGCCGCTGATGGTAACGAGTCCGACGCCGGACAATTGCGAAATCTTTTGCGCAAGTCTCGTCTCGCTGAGATCCTCGAGATCGGTCAGCGCCATGGTTTTCGACATGACCGCGAGCGTGAGAATCGGCGCGTCGGCCGGATTGACCTTCGAATAGATCGGCGGCGCCGGCAGATCGGACGGCAATAAGTTGCCGGCGGCGTTGATCGCCGCCTGCACCTGCTGCTCGGCGACGTCGAGAGATAGATCGAGGGCAAATTGCAGCGTGACCACCGAGGCGCCGGCCGAGCTCGCCGAAGTCATTTGATTGAGGCCCGGCATCTGGCCGAACTGACGCTCCAGCGGCGCGGTGACCGATGACGTCATCACCTCGGGGCTGGCGCCGGGATAAAGCGTCTGCACCTGGATGGTCGGATAATCGACCTGCGGCAGCGTCGAGAGCGGCAGAAACATATAGGCGACCATGCCGGACAGCATGATCGCCGCCATCAACAGCGAAGTCCCGACTGGGCGTAGAATGAAAGGCTCGGAGACGTTCATCGCACCGCTTCACCGCTGCGCATCGCGCTCGCTCAGCGTTACTGATTCCCGGGCGGCTGATTTTGCGAACGCCCCGAATTTTGGCCGGAAGACTGAGCTCGGCCTGACGCTGCACCCGGTGCGCGGCTTCCTTGACCGCCTTCGCCGGCGACGATTACCTTGATGCCATCGCGCAGGCGGTCGGTGCCGTCGATGACGACGCGCTCGCCGGCCGACAGTCCGGAATTAATGGCGGTGACATCGCCGTCGACCGGACCGGTGCTGACCTGGCGCACCGACACCGTATTATCGGCGTTGATGACGTAGACGTAGGTGCCGGGCGCGCCGCGCTGAATCGCCGACGTCGGCACCGTGACCGCGTTCTGCAAGGTCTTCACCAGAAGCCGCACATTGACGAACTGGTTCGGGAACAGCGTGTTGTTCTCGTTGTCGAACTGGGCTTTCACTTTGACCGTGCCGGTGGTGGTGTCGATCTGGCTGTCGATGGCCGCGACCTTGCCGACCGCAAGCTGGCGGAGATTGGCGCGGTCATAGGCGGTCACGATCAAGGGCGAGCCGGCGGTAAATTGCGGCGTGATCTCGGGGAGATCGTCTTCAGGCAGCGTGAACACAATCGAAATCGGCTGCAGCTGGGTGATAACGGCGAGGCCAGTGGAATTCGAGGTCTGCACGTAATTGCCGGGGTCGACGAGCCGCAGCCCGATGCGGCCGGTGATCGGCGAAACGATCCGGCAATAGGCGATGTTGAGCGCCTGCGCGTCGACCAGGCCCTGGTCCTGTTTCACCGAGCCGGCATATTGCTGCGCGATGAAGATCTGATCCTCAGCCTGCTGCCGCGCGATCGAATTCTGCTGGGCCAGCGTCTCATAGCGCTTCTGATCCAGTTGCGCTTGTGCGAGCAGCCCCTGATCGTGCGCCAGCTGGCCTTCGTATTGCTCCTTCAAATATTCGTACGGCCGCGGATCGATCTGCGCGAGAAAATCGCCCTTCTTCACCAATTGGCCCTCGGTGAAGCCCACTTCCGTCAATTGGCCGTTGATCTGGGTCTGCACGGTCACGGTCGCGAGCGGTGTCACCGTGCCAAGCTCATTGAGAATGACGCGCACGTCGCCGAGCGCCGCTGTCGAGGCGCCGACCGTTTGCAATGCGCCTTGCGGAAAACGGCCGCCCGGCGGCGCCGCGGTCCGCACCCAGCGCACTGTCTCGTAGATGGCGAAGGCAAGAAGGACGAGGACAACAACGCCGATTCCGATCCGCCACCGCGAACGCGGCGGCGCCTTCACCCAGGGCTTGAATGGCTCGGGGATCAGGCGGCGGGCGCCCGGCGCCAATTCCTCATCCGTTCTGCGTGTCCGCTCGTCCATATCCTTGACGTCATCCTTGGCGTCGATCCGCCCGATCCCGCCATTTCAACCGATCTGGATTTATAAAGTGCCCAAAGATGGGCCGCCTAATGAATATTCGCTAATGCACTGTCTGGCCGGTGACCGCGGCTGGCGCGGTGCACTCGCTATAACCCCCATCTCGCACGGCCTTTCGATAAATTCTGCTGCGAGACCAATGCGTTGCCAGCATAACTCGGCTATGCGCGCCAGTTTGTTGCAGCGCGGCCGCGCTTTATTGCTGCGATGGATGGACGCCAGGAGTCCATCGCTCCTGGATGCGCTGCATCACGACATAGAATGAGGGAACGAACACGACGACGAGGCATGTCGAGGCGATCATGCCGCTGAAAACCGCAAGCCCGATCGACCGGCGCGCTCCGGCGCCCGCGCCCGTCGCAATAACAAGCGGAAAGACGCCCAGAATGAAGGCGAATGAGGTCATGAGAATGGGCCGGAAACGAAGCCGGGCTCCCTCCACCGCCGCAGCGACGACCTCCATTCCCTCGGCCCGCCTCTGACGCGCATATTCCACGATCAAAATCGCGTTCTTGCTGCCCAGTGCGATCAGGAGGATGAGGCCGATCTGCGTGTAGAGATTGCTGGCAGCGCCGAGAGCGGTCAGCGCACTGACCGTCCCGAGAAGCGCGAGCGGCACGCCGAGGATCACGGAGAGCGGTAGGATCCAGCTCTCGTATTGACCCGCCAGCACGAAATAGACGAGCAGCAGCGCGAGGCCGAAGACGAAATAGATTTGCGAGCCGACCGCCTTCTCCTGATAGGACATCGCGGTCCAGTCGTAGCCCGTTCCGGTCGGCAGCCCCTGCTCGCCGATCTGGTCCATGATGTCGAGCGCCTGTCCCGAACTAAAACCTGGGGCCGAGTTGCCGACCACCGTCGCTGACGGATAGAGATTATAAAGGCTGATCAGCAGTGGACCTTGAACCTTCTTGACATCGATTACCGTTCCAATCGGCGTCATGGTTCCATTGCCGGCCCTGACTTTGAGATTCCGGATGTCGTCCGCGGTTGCCCGGTAGTCGGGCAGCGCCTGGGTGTAAACCTGGAAAACGTGTCCGAACTTATTGAACTGGGCTGCGTAGTCCGAACCGACATAGGTCGCCAAGGCGGCAAAGACATTACCGGTCGTGATGCCGAGGGTCTCGGCCTTGATGCGATCGACCGTGACGCTGAACTGGGGGGCGCCAGCTCGGAAGCTGGTGCTCAGCCTCCGCAGACCGGATTGCGCATTGCCGTCCCTGATAACGGCGTCCGCCAGGCTCTGCAGCAACGCATAGTCGAAATCGCCGTTCTTGATCTCGACCTGCATCGTGAAGCCGCCCACATTGCCGATGCCCTGAATCGGGGGCGGGGCGAGCGCGAACGCCATGGCCTGCGTCACGGCTTGCAAGGAACGATTCAGACTCTGCGTGATCGAGCCTATATCCTGACCCTTCTGCTTGAGGCGGTCATTCCAGTCATTGAGCACCACGAAAGCGACGCCCGCGTTAGCGAGGCTTGCGAAATTGTCCAATATGGAAATGCCGCTGACGGTGACGACATGATCGACGCCGGGCACTTTTTTGGCGATCCCCGCTATCTGTTGCATGACCGCGTCGGTGCGCTCCTTCGCGGCGCCGTCAGGCAGTTGTGCGCTGACGATCAGATAGCCTTGGTCCTCGTCCGGCAGAAATGCGGTCGGCACGCGCGCCAGGCCCCAAAACGCAATGGCGACCAGAAGAAGGGCAAGGAGCACCATCGCGCCGCTGCGGCGCGTCATCGCGCCGACAAGCCCTACATAGGCCCGCGCGGCGGTGCCAAAGGCGGCGTTGAAACCGCGATAAAATAGGTTGCGCCGCTCAAGCGGGATCGGCGGTCGCAGCCACAGCGCGCTTTGCGTGGGCTTCAAGGTCACGGCATTGATCGCGCTGATGAACGCCGTGGCGGCGATGACAAGCGCGAACTGTCGGTAAAGCTGTCCAGTCAGCCCGGGAATGAAGGCCGCTGGAATAAACACTGACATGAGCACCAACGTGATACCGATGACGGGACCAATCAGGTCATCCATCGCCCTGCCCGCCGCCTCGCGGCCAGGGATGCCCTCTTCGACGTAACGCGAGACGCCCTCGACAATGACGATCGCATCGTGAACGACGATGCCGATCGCCAGCACGATGGCGAATAATGTCGCAAGGTTAACTGCGAAACCAAGCGCGGCCATCGCGGCGAACGCGCCGATGATCGTCACCGGAACCGTCGTCGCCGGTACAAGCATCGCCCGCCAATCCTGCAGGAAGACGAGAATGACGATCAGCACCAGAATCGCGGCCTCGAGTAGGGTCAGATAGACTTCCCTGATCGCGGCTCTCACGAATTTCGTGGTGTCGTATGGGATTAGATAGTCGACGCCCTGAGGGAAGGCCTTGGCGAGTTCGTCCATCTTCGCCTTGACCGCGTCGGCGACCGCAATGGCGTTGGCATCAGGCAGCAGAGAGATGCCGATTCCGGCCGCCGGCCGGCCGTCGAGATTGAAAGATTCGCTGTAGGTTTGGGCTCCGAGCTCGACGCGGCCGATATCGCGAATTCGCGTGATTTGGCCGCCGCTTGTGCCAGTCGCCTTGACGACGATGTTCTCGAATTCCGTGGGATCATCGAGGCGGCCTTTGAGGTCGAGCGTATATTGGAAATCCTGGCCCTTAGGCGCGGGCGGGGAGCCGACCTGGCCGGCGGTGACTTGCTGGCTCTGCAGCTGGATGGCGGCGATGACGTCGGCCGGCGTCAGGCCCCGCGCCTGAAGCAAGTCCGGATTCATCCAAATGCGCATGGCGTATTGACCGGCGCCGAAGATCGTCACGGCGCCGACGCCCTTGAGGCGCGCTAGTTCGTTCTGCACGTTGATGACGGCGTAGTTGGAAAGAAACAGACTGTCGAAGCGGCCGTTAGGCGAAACCAATACGATGAATTCGAGAAATGAACTCGCCCTTTTTACTACCGTCACACCTTGGGCTTGCACCGCCGGAGGTAATGACGCAATGGCGGCGGAGACCTGGTTCTGGACCAGGATCTGCGCTTTGTCGGGGTCGGTGCCGATCGAGAAAGTTACGGTCAGGGTATACGTGCCGTCGCTCGCACTCGTCGACTGCATGTAGAGCATGTCCTCCACGCCGTTGACCTGCTGCTCGATCGGCAGGGCAACGGTGTCGACCAAGGTCTGGGCGCTCGCGCCCGCGTATCGCGTGGAGACTTGTATGGTCGGCGGGACGACGTTGGGATATTCGGCAGTCGGCAATTGCAGGAGCGCGACAAGGCCGATGAGAACGAAAACCAACGCCAGCACGTTGGCGAGTACCGGCCGGTCAATGAAAAAGCGAGAGATCATGCCGGTCCCTCGGAGCCTTTCATTTCGGTGTCGGGTTGGGGGCGCTCGTCTTGACGTCGTCTGACTGATCCGCCGCGGCCGACTTCAGCTCGGTTCGTTGCGGTTCGACTTTGGCGCCGGGGAACGCCCGCTGAACGCCCTCAGTAACGACCCAGTCACCTGGATCAAGACCGGATTCGATGATCCGAAGCTGACCTTGAGTTTGTCCGGTCTTGACGATTTTGCGCTGAACGACATTGTCCGCGCCGACCACCAGCACGTAGTCTCCCTCTTGGCTCGTACCGATCGCCTCATTTCGCGTCAGCAGCGCCTTGTCCTGGTGCCCGATCGGTCCCCGGACGCGCACGAATAGCCCGGGTACCAGCGCGTTATCCTTGTTCTCGAATATCGCGCGCACCGTTATCGTGCCGGTCGAGGGGTCGACTTGCGGTGAGACGTAGTCGAGATGACCCTTGTGAGGATAGCCCTCCTCATCCTGCAGGCCGATCTCGACCGGAATGGTCGCAAGATACGTCAGATCTGCCGAACTGGTCGGGCGCCCTTCCTTGGCATTGTCTCTGCGGATCGCCAAATACTGCGGCTCGCTCAGCGTGAAATTGACATAGATTGGATCGATCTGGACGATGGTTGCGAGCGTCGTGGTCGACCCCGACGTGCCGACGAGATTGCCGATATCGACTTGATGATTGGTGACGATGCCGTCGAAGGGGGCGAGGACTCTGGTGTAGCCAAGATTGATGTTGGCGGTATCGACATTGGCCTGATCAACTCCGACCGTGGCCTTGTCCTGCTCAACAACGAATTCCTGGTCTTGTGCTTGTTGCAATGCAATTGATTGCTGCTTCGCCAAGGTTTGGTAGCGGTTCAGATCGACTTGCGCCTCTCCGAGCACGGCCTGGTCTTTCGCCAATTGCGCTTTGGCCAGATCAAGCTGCGCCTGATAGATGTCGCGCTCGATGCCGAAGAGCTGCGTTTCTTTCTTGACCGCGGCGCCATCCTGATAATCGATCGATTCCAGATAACCCTGGACGCGCGCGACCAGATTCGTGGTTCTGAATGGAGCGGTATTGCCGGTCAGCTCGAGATATAAGGTCACTGGCTGCTGTATCGGTTGCGCGACGACGACTTTCGGAGGCGGCGGAGCGACAAACGTGTTTCTGGAGCCGCAGCCCGTGAGAGCAAGCGCGACAATCGTGGCCAGGAGAGTTAAGCCAGGTCGTCGGCCTTTGCCGAACGAGGAAGGGAACAGTCGGATGGGCATTTTCTCTGACACCCGATCTTTGCCTTCTATTGCTGCTCGACCGGTGGCGGCGCGAGTGGCGGCGGCACCAGGATATCGCTGGGAATAGTCTCGGCCGGCGAGGGTTGCGACTCAAGCTGCGGCAACAATGAAAAGTCGCGCTGCAATTGAACTTGCGTCGGCAATAACAGCGTGTCCCAGCCGCCGCCCAGCGCCACGATCAGGTTCACGCTGGCAAGGAACAGGTTTTGCCGCGCGGTCAACTCGGCTTCCTGGTCGGCAAGCAATTGAATTTCGGCGACGACGACCGTGGTAAATGCCACGGTGCCGGCGCGAAACTGATTGAGGAAAACGTTGACGGCGGTGCGCTGATCTCGAACCGCGCGCTGTTCCTGTTCGACTTGGCGCGACAGATAGCGGATCGCGGCGAGCTCGTCCTCGACTTGCTGAAAAGCGGTGAGCACGGTTTGCCGGTAATTGGCGACGCTTTGCCAATAGGCGGCGCGCGCGGCGTCGACCTGCGCCGCCGTCAAGCCGCCGTTGAAAAACGTTTCCGTTGCGTTGGCGCTAATCGACGCGATTGAGCGCGAAATATTCAAAGGAAGCGGAATCGGCCCGATATACTGGATTATCGCCGACAGCGATATGTCGGGAAACCAGGCCGCCTCGGCGACGCCGATCAATGCATTCTCCTCCTGCATGGTTCGTTCCGCCGCGGCGATATCGGGACGCCGTTCCAGAAGCACCGAAGGAACGGTGACGGGAGTTTTCGGGATGTGCTGGGCGAGATTTCGCGGTCCGATGCCGAGCTCGGCAGGGGGTCTGCCAGTCAGCACCGCGATGGCGTGCTCGAACTGGGCGCGCAGCGCGCGGGCATTGGCGAGCTGGGCTTCGGTGGTGGCGATCTGGGCATCGGCGGTCGCCACGTCGCCGGCCGTCACCGCGTAGCCGGCTTTGTACTGGTTGTTCACGATGTCATAGGTTTTCTTGTACTCGGTGATTGTGCTGGCAAGCAGCGCGATCAGCGAATCGGACGCGCGCAGATTGAAATAGGCGATGGCGAGCTGGGCCTGGGCGGCAAGCTTGGCATTGTCGAGATCTGCGGCGCTGGCTTGCCCGCCTGACGTATTTGACTCGATTTGCCGCCGGACCCGGCCCCAGACGTCCAAGTCCCAGGTGCCGCTGATCGGCACGGTATAGGTCGTCGTATAGACGGCGCCCCTGCCGCCTGTGCCTGCGCCGGCAACAAATGTGCGGCCGATGGCGAGCGGCCCGGCGCGGGTGCGGGTCACGTTGTAGCCCGCTGTCCCCACCGGGAAGAGGGCGGCCTGCGCCTCCCGGATGACGGCGCGCGCCTCTTCATAAGCCGCCGCGGCCGCGGCGACCGTCTGATTGGAGACTTCGATCTGAGGCAAGAGCGTATTGAGCGCGCTGTCCTTATAGACCGTCCACCAGTCGCCGCGCGCTATGTCGTCGATCGGCGTAGCGCGTTTCCAGCCTTTGGCCTCCTTGAAATCGGTGGGTACCGGCGCCGCCTCGCGCGAGTAATTCGGCCCGATTGTGCAGCCGGTAAGCGCCAAGATGAGGCTGAGCGCGCCGATATTGAGCGACGCGGAGGCACGGGCTCGCGCGCATGTAGCAAGACTGCGTCGCACCCGATTATCCCGATGTGGACCAGCGTGGGTGAACGCGAGCACTGCCGGAACCCATTGCTGTAAGCCCCAAAATACGCAACTGCCGAATGCGCAGCTGATGAAAAGGCGCGTGCAATGCGGTGTCGCCGCCGGCCGGCGGCATCAATCGCATCGTGACGGCCTCTTCGACGACCTTAACCCCCGATCCGAGCATGCCGAAGCGATGGACCGATGGCAATCGCGGGCGCTGCGGCTCATGTGGGAAGCTACTTTTGGCCTTGCCTTGTGGCATTCGGGCGACAGTGCAATGCCCGGGTGACAGACCGGCCTCGGATCCTGGTCGGCAACGCAGCGTTGATTTCCGTCGATGACGAACGGCCGCGCCGCGCACAGGATCGTGATGGGCGCCGTAGCATTTAGTCCGCTGTTTGATCTGATTTCCGCCATACGACCGGGCAAAATGAGAGAAAAGTCGCGACGATTGTCGCGGCCAGATTGTTGCGGGCAGTTTGTTGCGGCCAGGATCCGCCGCTTCGGCGGTGCAGCGCAACATCACAGTCGCGGAAGTGACGGAACACGCGCGCCAGAGCGGCGTTGACGGTGCCCCAGTCGTGCGCCAAAGGAAGTGCCTTTTTGGGGAAGGAATAACGTCATGAGCCGGATCAGCAAAAAACTTATCAGCAGGCTTGTCGTCTTGGGACTTGCCACAAGCGTCGGCGCGCTCGGGCTTGCGGTTAGCACGGCCGATCTGGCGCTCGCGGGCAAGGGCGGCGGAGGCAGGGGACCGGGCGGTGGCGGCGGAGGTGGTGGCGGCGGCCATTGGGGCGGCGGAGGTGGAGGTGGCGGCGGCCATTGGGGCGGTGGCGGGCACTTTAGCGTTGCCCATGTCAATGCCGGGCGCGCGCACTTTTCCTCTCACATTTCCTCCCACGCTTCGCATTGGAGCGGCGGCCATTACAGCCACGCAACGCATTACAGCCGAACGCATACGAGCGGGATCCACACGCACGCTAGCAATTTGAGCAAGACCAATTTGAACCACACCAATTTAAGCCATACCAATCATGAATTGACGAAGACCGGCGAGGAAAAGAACCTCAACTCGCATGTCACGCCGCTAAAGAATGCATCCGACCCCAAGAATTTCAGCAACCGGCGCGACTTCGCCAACAAGACCGCGTTCAACTCGTTCTGGCACAATGGTGGGCACCAGAACTGGTGGCATCATCACAATAACTTCTTCCATGTCGGCTGGATCGGACCTTGGTTCTGGCCCTATGCCTATGGCGATTTCTTCTACTTCGCGCTGTGGCCGTGGGATTACTGGTACTACGATCCGTTCTGGGCCTACGGCTATGGCGACATCTACGACGCCGTCTTCTTCCCCTACAGCTATGACGATTACGTGCAGGGACCGCGCGCGCCGGAGCGCATGGCACGGCTCAAACAAAGCATAGTGCAGAGCTGCAATGAGGAGGCAGGCGAAGTCACCGGCTGGCCGATCGATCAGATTCAGGCCGCGGTACAGCCCGATCAGCGGCAGAGCCAGATGCTCGACGATCTCGGCAATGCCATCGTCAAAGCCAGCGACGAGATCAGGGCGCATTGCCAGACCAATATCGCGTTCACGCCGACGGCGCGGCTCGACCAGATGCACCAGCGTTTGCAGGGGCTCGTCGGCGGGGTCAACACCGTCGGTCCGGCGCTGTCGGGCTTCTACGATTCGCTGAGCGACGAGCAAAAGGCGCGATTCAATGACATCGCGCCGCAGGCATCGCGCACGGCGCGGCGCGACCAGGCTGCACCCGGGGACCTCACCCGATTGAACATCAAAGATCAATGCGACGCCGGCATGATGGCCTGGCCGACCGATCAGATCGATCGCGTGGTGCGGCCCGACGACGCGCAACGCGCCAAGTTGCAAACCTTGCAGTCGGCCGCTTCGCAAGCCGCCGACACGATCAAGGCCACCTGTCCGAACAATGTGCCGCCGACGCCGCCGGCGCGAATCGCCGCGGTCGGCCAGCGTCTGCAAGCCATGCTGCAAGGCGTCGAGACAATGCAGCCGGCGCTCGCCGATTTCTACAATTCACTGTCCGACGATCAGAAGGCCCGCTTCAACTCCATGGGCCGGCAACTGTTCGCGCAGAACGCGAGAAACGAGTAAGCGGGCGCAGAATAGCGAGTAGCGGATAGCGAATAGCGGCTTTTCCTATTCGCTATTCGCCATCACTATTCGCTTTTTACTGAAACAGCGCGGGGAATTTCGCCCGCAACTTGAGACGCAGCTCGGCGCTGACGTCGACAACTTGAGGGAACGTGCCCTTGAGCTTCATGTCATAGGGGATGCAGGCGTCGATCAGGATGCGATTGTTGAAATTGCCCGGCAGATACAGCGGATCGCGTTTCGACGCCCAGGCTTTTTGCACGAGATCGATATCGACCTTTGGATCGAAGCGCGTGCACATCGCCCACAATACCTGATCGAGATCGCCGGCATCGATGTCGTCGTCGACGACCACGGTCCATTTGCCGGCGTAAGCGCCGCCCTGGCAGGCACAGGCGACGTGCAGCGCCTGGCGCGCATGGCCGGGATAGCGCTGGCGGATCGCAATGGCGGTGAAACGCGTTGCCGGCCCGGCTTCGTGATTCCATACCCCGATTACGTCGGGGATGCCGCACGCTTCCAGCGCCCGCCAGATCTGCGCCGCTCCGGCGATCCCTTTGAGGAGCCCGGTCTCGTCGACCGGTTTGTGCTGCGGCGCGCAAGTCAGAATCGGATCGTTGCGGTGGAGGATCGTCTTCACGCGGACGAACGGCCGCTCCTGGGTGTCGTCGGAGTAGTAGCCCATCCATTCGCCGAACGGGCCTTCCGGCCTGGTCTCGCCGGGGACGGTTTCGCCTTCGATCGCGATCTCGCAATCGGCCGGAATCGGAAAGCCGGTATAGGGGCCGCGCACCACGTCGATCGGCTCGCCGCGGAGCCCACCGGCAATGTCGTATTCGCTGACTTCAGGCAGCGGACTTGACGCCAGCATGAACAACAACGGGTCCTGGCCGCAGAGGATCACGACTTTCATCGGTTCGCCGCGCGCGAAATATTTGTCGCGGTGGATGCGCCCGTGCTTGCCCTCGGTGATCTGGCAGCCGACGGTCTTGCCGTCATAGACCTGGCTGCGATAGGCGCCGAGATTGTACCAGCCGCTGTCGGGGTCCTTGGTGACGACGCAGTCGGCAGTGCCAATGAAGCGCGCTTTGTCGCGCTCGTGGTGTCGCGGCACCGGAAATTTCAAAACGTCAACGGCGTCGCCTTCGATGACATTTTCGAAGACCGGACCATCATTGACGTAGCGCGGCGGCAGCGGCCGCAAATCCTGCATGCGCGCGTGATAGCGCTGCACGATGTCGACCTTGCGTTGGTGTTGCAGCGGTAGCCCAAGCGTCAACGCGATGCGCTTGACTGAGGAAAGCTGGCCGTAAAGCGTGCGGTAGCCTTTGCGGTAGCCGGGCACGTCATCGAACAGAATCGCGGGCGCGGTGCCGTCGCTCTTTTCAGTGAGCATGTGGGTGACGGCGCCCATCTCGACGTCCCAGTGCGCGCCGGAGACACGCTTGAGCTCGCCAAGGCGATCGACCGTATCGATCCAGCCGCGCAGGCCGCGGTAGGCGCCGGCAACTTGGCGTCCAGAGAACGCCGCGTCCGCCATGAAGCCTCCACAAGTTGCAAAGTAGAAGGCGGGTATGGATTGCACTTGCCAAGGTGTCAAGGCAAGCGCGGCGGGCGCACGAGTAGAGCTTCGACACTAGCGCGCACGCGGGTTAGGATGATACGAGGGATCTAGCCATGACGGTCATGTCGCAGGGCGAAGCGGCTCCGATTGCGGCCAAAGAAGCGGAGCCGATTTGGTTCGCCTCCTATCCCGCGGGCGTGCCCAAGACCATCAATCCTGACGCCTTTGCGTCACTGTCGGCGATGCTGATCGAGGCGTGCCGGGAGCACGCCACGCGCCCGGCATTTGAATCGCTCGGCGCGCGCATGACCTATGCCGAGTGGGAGCGCGACAGCAAAGACTTCGCCGCTTTTCTGATCGAGCAGATCGGCTGCCGTGCCGGCGGCCGCGTGGCATTGATGCTGCCGAACATGCTCGCTTATCCGGTGACGTTTCTCGGCACGCTGCGCGCCGGATTGATCGTGGTCAATGTCAATCCGCTCTACACGCCGCGCGAACTGCAGCAGCAGCTTGCCGATTGCGGCGCCGAAGTCATCGTCATCCTGGAGAATTTCGCCCATAAGCTGCAGGAGATCATCGCGCAGACCAAAATCCGGCACGTCGTGGTGGCGCGGCTCGGCGATTTCGTGCCGGTGCTCAAGCGCTGGGCTTTCAACTTCGCCAATTCGTACATTCGCCACGCGGTGCGGCCGTGGCGCTTCGAGAAGTTCACCATGCTGCAGGAGGCCTGCGAGCGGCGGCCGAGCGAGGGTTATGAAGACGCGCGTGCACGGGGTAGCGACGTCGCGCTGTTGCAGTATACCGGCGGCACGACCGGCGAGCCGAAAGGCGCGATGCTGACGCATCGCAATCTGATCGCTAATACGATGCAGTGCCGGGCGTGGACCGGAACGGCGGCGACGGCCGAGCACGAGCGGGTGCTCACCCCGCTGCCGCTTTATCACATCTTCTCACTAACCGCGAACTTGCTGTCGTTTTCGCTATTGGGCGGGATGAACATTCTCATTCCCGATCCGCGCGACTTGCATCGGCTGATCCGCACCATGCGCAACGCCAACATTACCTGGATGTCGGGGGTGAACACGCTGTTCAACGCGCTGATCAACGATCCGGAATTTACCAGCATCGATTTTGGCGCGTTGCGCGTTGCGGTCGGCGGCGGCGCCGCGGTCCAAAGTCAGGTGGCCAAGCGCTGGCGCGAAATCACCGGCAGCCAAGTGGTCGAAGGCTATGGCCTGACCGAGGCCTCGCCGGTGGTCTGTATCAATCCGTTCTTCGCGCCGAAACAGGGCAGCGTCGGACTGCCGCTGCCCTCGACCGAAGTGACGATCCGCGACGATCACGGCAACGTGCTGCCGACCGGCGAAGCTGGCGAGATCTGCGTGCGCGGACCGCAGGTGATGCTCGGCTATTGGCAGCGGCCCGAGCAGACCAAGCAGGTACTGACGGCCGACGGCTGGCTGCATACCGGCGACGTCGGCGCCTTCGACGCGCAAGGATTTCTCACGCTGCTCGACCGCAAGAAGGACATGATCAATGTGTCGGGGTTCAAGGCATTTCCCAGTGAGGTCGAGGAAATCGCCATGCAATATCCCGGCGTGCGCGAAGCCGCTGCGATAGGCGTACCGGACGCACGCAGCGGTCAGACCGTGAAACTCTTCGTCATCCCGAGCGATCCCGCGCTCGACAAGGCCGCGCTGACGAAATTCATGCACGCGCGGCTCGCCGGTTACAAAGTGCCGACCATCATCGAATTCGTCGCTACGCTGCCGAAAAGCAATATCGGGAAAATTTTGCGCAAAGATTTGCGTTAAACGCGCGCGTCGCATTCGGCCGCTGCGCTTCCTGGCGCTCAACGCGCGTGCTAACGATTGCGCCGAAAACAATATGAGGGGAGGGCGGGACGGAAATGTCCGAGCTGCAACTTTCGTTTGCCTGCGGGCTCTATGACCGCATGCTCGCGCTCTATACCGGGGAGGTGAAGCCTGCCGGCATCGATCTCAATTTCATCGCCATCGATCAGCCGCGGCCGATCTTCGACCGCATGTCGGGCGGCGAGG
>JBAQBC010000416.1:0-2224 GCA_049286035.1 Xanthobacteraceae bacterium | reverse complement strand
AGGAGCTCGACCTACCGCTCGCCCGCGTGCGTGTTCTTACGACGGATACAACTCGCAGCCCGAATGAAGGCGTCACGTCCGGCAGCCAGTCTATCGAATATGGCGGCACTGCGCTGCGGCTTGCGAGTGCAGAAGTGCGCGCAATTCTCCTCGATCTCGCGGCCAAGCGCCTCGGTGTTGCAGCCGACATGCTCACCATCACCGACGGAACAATCGAATCAGCCGACTGACGCAAGGTCGGCTATGGCGAGCTCGCGACGGAGGTCGACCTGCATCGCGAGGCAACGGCGAAGGTCGCTCCCAAGCCACCTGCGACCCATAAGATCGTCGGGAAATCGATTCCGCGTTTGGATATCCCAAACAAGGTGACCGGCGGCGTCGCCTATGTGCAGGATATGCGGCTACCAGGCATGGTGCATGGGCGCATCGTGCGCCCCCCACGTCCGGGCTCAAGGCTCGACAGCGTCGATGAGGTGACGGTGAGGGCGATGCCCGGCGTGATCGCGGTCGTGCGTGACGGCAGTTTCCTCGGCATCGTCGCCGAGCGCGAAGAGCAGGCAATCAAGGCGCGCCAAGCACTGATCAAAAGCGCTAAATGGACGCTCGGCCCAGAGCTGCCCGATCCAGCCAAGATCTACGACGCTCTGTTGGCGCTTCCCGCCGAAGACATCGTCATCAGCGACAAGCAGGCGTCGATGCCCGAGGGTGCCAAGGTGGTAGAGGCGACTTATCGTAAGCCCTACATGGCCCACGCCTCGATCGGTCCATCGTGCGCGCTCGCCGAACTCAAAGACGGCAGGATGACGGTGTGGACCCATTCCCAGGGGGTCTTTCCGCTCCGCAATCATCTTTCGCTTGGCTTGAAGCTGCCGGTCACCGATATCCGCTGCATCCACGCCGAAGGTTCGGGCTGTTATGGCCACAACGGCGCCGACGACGTCAGCCTCGACGCAGCCTTGCTCGCGCGGGCTGTCCCTCCTCGTCCCGTACGATTGCAATGGATGCGGGACGACGAGTTCGGCTGGGAGCCATATGGGCCAGCCATGATTATGCAGGCGAAGGCTGCGCTCGCGGGCGGAAAGATCGTCGATTGGAGTTACGAGCTTTGGAGCAATACTCATTCGACGCGCCCGGGTGAGCCGGGTGGCAATAATTTGCTCGCGAGCTGGTATCTTGCTGAGCCGCAGAAACCGGCGCCGCCTAGAATCATCCCTCAGCCGGCCGGCGGCGGCGACCGCAACGCGATCCCACTCTACGATTTTCCCCGCCAGCGAGTCGTCCATCACTTCATTAAGGAGATGCCGCTGCGGGTCTCGGCGCTGCGGACTCTCGGCGCTTATTCCAACGTGTTCGCGATCGAGTCGTTCATCGATGAATTGGCACGCGCTACAAACGCCGATCCCATTGCATTTCGGCTCGCGCAATTGAAAGACCAGCGCGCGAGGGCAGTGATCGAAGCCGTCGCCAGGAAGGCAAACTGGAAAGAGGGTGAGGTCGGTGATGGACGTCGCGGCCGCGGTATCGGATTTGCCAAATATAAGACTCTTTCGGTTTACGTCGCGGTGATCGCGGAAGTCGAGGTCGATCCGGCGAGCGGCGTGATAAAGGTCCCGCACGCCATTGCAGTCGCTGACGCGGGTCAGATCATCAACCCGGACGGGCTGACCAATCAGATTGAGGGTGGCATCATCCAGTCGACAAGTTGGACACTGCACGAGCAGGTCCGCTTCGACCGCGATGGGATCACCTCGCGTGATTGGCACGGCTATCCGATCCTGACAATGGGCGACGTGCCGCACGTCGAGGTCGAGCTCATCGACCGTCCAACCGAGAAATCGCTCGGCGCTGGCGAAGGTTCGCCAGGGCCCGCGGTTGCCGCGATCGTGAATGCTTTCGCCAATGCGACTGGCAAGCGCATCCGAGAACTGCCGCTGACGCGCGACCGGGTGAAGGCCGCGCTGGGTTGAACTGCAATTGCGAAAAGCGACGTCCTTCGCCGCATTGCACTATGTCTGCTTTTGGCACAAAGCGGACATGCCTAGCGTGTCACCGAATGTCCGCTTTCGGGGGGAGAGCGGACATCGCGTTTTCAGAGCGTCATGTCTGGGTTTGACCCAACACAGACTTTGAAATCGGTGTCGCACTACTTACGTATTCGGGCTCGATGCCCCACTAAGGCACGGAATAACCCCATGTACTATCAAGTAATCGCGCAGTGCACGCA
>JBAQBC010000415.1:0-17389 GCA_049286035.1 Xanthobacteraceae bacterium | reverse complement strand
CCCTGGACGAGGCCGTCGAAGCCATCGGACGGATCGGTGAGATCGATCGCGCCAGCTGCCGCGCCGCCGTCAAGGCCCGCTTCACGGTGGACCAAATGGCCGACCGCTACGTGTCGCTCTACCGTTCGCTGCTTGAGAAGACTTAGCGGCCCATTGAGCTTCTATGCATGCTACGGCACCACGGTATCGAAAATGGGCCGAAGGTAAGCGCATTACAATCGTTGCCTAGCAGCCGCGTCCCGTGAAGCTTTTAGGCAGAGAAATTAAAGTTCACCGTGCGATTGAGGTGGCTTTGATCGCGGAATTTGGAAGACCAGGGCAGTCGGATTGGTTCGTCGCGAGGCGCTAACGAAATTTCAGGATAGAAAGTTCAGCCTAGCCTTAAAGCATCGACTTCAGACATCGGTTGTGCGGTTGCGAAGGGAGAACAAACCGTGCACATTCCTCCGCATCCGATGATGGAGGGGACGGGTCTCCCGCGTCGTTGCTGGCTTCGGCAAACCCGGTCAAAAGGATCGCGAACATGAATCAGGCAACCCTGCGTCTCGTCGAAGGATCGTCCATGGACAAGTCGAAGGCCCTCGATGCCGCGCTCTCGCAGATCGAGCGCAATTTCGGCAAGGGTTCGATCATGCGGCTGGGCAAGAACGACCGGTCGATGGACGTGGAAACCATCTCGTCGGGCTCGCTCGGGCTCGACATCGCGCTCGGGGTCGGCGGGCTGCCGCGCGGCCGGGTGGTGGAGATCTTCGGCTCGGAATCCTCGGGGAAAACCACGCTCGCGCTCCACACCGTCGCCGAGGCGCAGAAGAAGGGCGGCATCTGCGCCTTCATCGATGCCGAGCACGCGCTCGATCCGGTCTATGCGCGCAAGCTCGGGGTCGTCGTCGACGATCTATTGATCTCGCAGCCCGATGCCGGCGAGCAGGCGCTCGAGATCGCCGACACGCTGGTGCGCTCCGGCGCGATCGACGTGCTCGTCATCGATTCGGTCGCGGCGCTCGTGCCGCGCGCCGAGCTCGAGGGCGAGATGGGCGAGGTCCAGCCCGGCATGCAGGCCCGCCTGATGAGCCAGGCGCTGCGCAAGCTCACCGCCTCGATTTCGCGCTCCAACACCATGGTCATCTTCATCAACCAGATCCGGATGAAGATCGGGGTGATGTACGGCAGCCCGGAAACGACCTCCGGCGGCAATGCATTGAAATTCTATGCTTCCGTGCGCCTCGACATCCGCCGCGTCGGCGTCATCAAGGAACGCGACGAGGTGGTCGGCAATCAGACCCGCGTCAAGGTGGTCAAGAACAAGCTCGCGCCGCCGTTCAAGCAGGTCGAGTTCGACATCATGTACAGCGAGGGCATCTCCAAATCCGGCGAGATCCTCGATCTCGGCGTCAAGGCCGGCGTGGTGGAGAAATCCGGCGCCTGGTTCTCCTACGACAGCCAGCGCATCGGCCAGGGCCGCGAGAATGCCAAGGCGTTTCTCAAGGCCAATCCCAACATCGCCGGAAAAATCGAAGCCGCGATCCGGCAGAATGCGGGGCTGATCGCCGAACGCATCCTGGCCGACGCGGACCCGAGCCCCGAGGAGGCCGCCGAGGGCTGAGCGCTTCCCCCGGATAATCGATTGCGGAGACCGACCGCTTTCGCGCAATCCCGCCCCGTCGCGGTCATTCACGGTCAGTTCGGGAAATCTCCGTTCGATCGCGAATGCGTGGGTGGGGCTGGGAGGACTCAAACCCCCAACCAAACGGTTATGAGCCTGACGACCCCTAAGCTTTACTGATTGCAAAAATGCGGAGTGCATCCGCTGCCGGAATGTCAAGTGACCAAAGATCTCCCGTTTTCACCAGTTGGCACGTTTACCGAAAAAAGTGTTTGGCCTAAACCGTGGCTGCCGGGGTCATCGAAGGGGCAGCCGACGCGCTGGCGACCATCAGCTTTCTGGGAGAAGGGGTGGCTATGGGTCGCCACATACCTGCGAGCCTGCCATCCCGAGCGAAAATTAAACTGAAAACTCAATGGTGTATGTGTTCGCAGTTTTATTCTGACTGGCGCGCCAGGTATCAAGCGAACCCCAGGAAATCCGAAAAGAACCGCATCGTCAGATGCTTCGACCTGCCGCAGTGGTATCAAGCGGTGGGATCATTTATGCGCATTTCCATGAGCATCATGAAGAACGAACACGGCGTCTACCATGTGCGCAAGAAGGTGCCGAAGGCGCTCGAACAATCTGTCGCTCAGGTATGAGACGATGCTCGCAATTTTCATTGCGGCATTTCTGATCCACTTGTGCCGCTGAGAGAAAGCCGCACGCTCGCTTTCGATAACTTTAGACGCACAGAGCCAGCGCAGATCGAACGCCGCCGACACGGCCGCGCCGCGCGTGAACGTGCGGAGGAAATGGGGCCCTCCTGAGCGAGAATTTCAGAAAGTTACCCCTACCCCCCACTTTCAAAATTCGGATAAAGTCCGCGCCGTTGTTGTTTGATTTCCCCGTGCGGCGCGTGCCCCCGCAATGTCGGCTTCCTGTGCCGCTTCAGGGCACGCCGTTCGACCGCCAAGAGCAGGACCTCATGGCGACGAATTATAGCCACCGGTACGGTGTCCGGCTCCACGTGGGATACAGCTATCCCGCTCGCGCCGGATCCAACCCTGCCGCTGGCAGATGTGCACCGAACCGTCGTGAATTGCTGCAACACATGAGTCTGCGTATGGCACAACTTCACGAGCTGTGCAGAACCCAGCAGACTTGCTCCAGAATTGAAGTTTCGTCAGAAGTTAATCCAAGTCGGGCATGCCGTAGTAGGGTGTCCTGGCGCAACCCCCGGTGTTCCAGCGGGCCCGCGGCATGGACAGGAAGAACGATAGAACGGATTGTGCTATCGTTCGTGAGGAAAACCGATTCTTCTACGGCAGCGCGTATGTCATTGGACTGCCGGTCACGGATCGATTTGTGACCAGTAAAAACTTTAGCAATGTCGTCTCCACTAGAGAACCGCGAACCTGAAGTCCGTCAGATCACAGTGATGTTCTGTGATCTCATAGGATCTACCACGCTCTCGGAAAAATTGGATCCCGAAGATCTTCGGATGCTGATTGACGCGTATCGAAAGGTTTGCGGCGCAGCGATCAGCCGATACGACGGTCAGGTCGCGAGCTATGCCGGTGACGGCGTAATGGCGTTTTTTGGTTGGCCGCGCGCACATGAGGATGATGCGGTCCGTGCCGTGCACGCTGCCCTCGCAATCCTCTCTGAAATCACGAACATTTCTGGTGCAGTTACACTCTCTGCGCGGGTGGGCATTTGCTCAGGTCGAGTTGTGGTCGGCCAGACCAGTGGCCCTGGAGGCTGGCTGGAGGCTGTCGGCGAGACGCCGAACATCGCTGCTCGTCTGCAAACGCTCGCTGCGCCCAACACACTGCTCGTGTCAGATTCTACGCAACGACTCGCATCGGGGGCTTTTGATTTTCAAGATCTTGGTTTTCGTGAGCTCAAAGGCATTACCAAGCCTCTTCGCGTGTATCGCGTTCTTTCCGCGAAGCACAGTGCGACCCGTTTCGAAGCTGCGCATGTGAGCTCCCTCACTCCGCTCGTTGGTCGTTCAACTGAACTGAACCTATTGCTAGATCGGTGGCAAAAAATCAAAGAAGCTGACGGACAAGTCGTACTACTTTCGGGTATTCCGGGGGTTGGTAAATCACGACTCATCCATGAGCTCAAGTCGAACATCCAGAACGAACCCCACTTTTTATTGAATTATCAGTGTTCTCCATATCATAGCCAGAGCGCGTTTTTTCCAGTTATCGAGCAAATAGAATTAGCTACCCAACTAAGCGCGGCCGACTTCGACGCTGACAAATTTTCTAAGGTGAAAGCTTATCTTTCGGGTTTGATGGACAATCCAGCCGAATCAGCTTCGCTGATCGCTCGTCTACTCTCAATTTCAATAGAAGATCAGAGCGGTCTGTCCAGACTTACACCGCAGCAAATAAAGAATAGGACAGTAGATAAACTTCTGGAGATGATCTTATCTCTCTCTGCCAAGCGCCCGACGCTGTGTATCTTCGAGGACGTGCATTGGATTGATCCATCCACGCTTGAGCTTCTTGACCTGGCTATTAGCCGGATTGATCGCGCCCGCATCTTGCTTGTAGTTTCGTACAGACCTGAATTTCGGCACACCTGGACGACCCGTGCAACCTTGCACTCGCTCACTCGATTATCTCGCAGCGAAGTGACAAGGATGATCAAAGAGCTTTTGAGAGAAGGCAGTTTGCCCCACCAAATTCTCGATCAAATTATCGAAAAGGCGGACGGCGTGCCGCTTTTCATAGAGGAGCTCACGACTAGCGTTATCAGCACACCGAAACAAAATGGACAACAAACAAACGGTTCTGTCGAACCCACATCGCTTGGAGCGGCCAAAGTTCCGGAGACGTTACATGATGCTTTGATGGAGCGCGTCGATCGCGTAGCGCACGGTCGTAGACTGGCGCAAATCGCCGCCGTAATTGGCCGAGAGTTCTCATACGATCTTTTGTCTGCTGCATCTCGAACTGACGAAACCGATCTCCATTCGGCGCTCTCGCAACTTGAAGAAGCCGATGTAATCTATCGGACCGGCGTTTCGCCTTCCGTACGTTTTGCCTTCAAACATGTTTTATTGCGTGATGCGGTCTACAACTCTTTGCTTCGCGGGAAGCGACAGGCGATTCACGCGGATATCGCCGCAGTATTGGAGACCCATTTTCATGAAGCAGTCGAAAATAGACCTGAGATCCTAGCCTATCATTATAGCCAGGCCGGGAATAACGAACTGGGTATCCGCTACTGGCGTGAGTCTGGTCGACGCGCGCTTGCAAACTCAGCCAACGTAGAAGCCATTGGTCATTTTCGGAACGCGCTGCAGCTCTTGAAGGCATTGCACGATACGCCCCAACATAACAAAGAGGAGATCGAAATTCAGTTGGCACTGGGCATCCCCCTCATCGCTGTTCAAGGGTATCCCGCTGCAGAAACTCGCGAGGCGTTCGCGCGGGCACGCA
Organism: Xanthobacteraceae bacterium; assembly: GCA_049286035.1. Lineage (GTDB taxonomy): Bacteria > Pseudomonadota > Alphaproteobacteria > Rhizobiales > Xanthobacteraceae > BOG-931. The sequence continues at coordinate 12,343 of JBAQBC010000415.1, read as the reverse complement.
CCTTGTGCCTCAAACTCGACAGCCCGCCCGAATATTTCCAAGCACTCTTCGGGCTTTGGGGAAATTCGTGGATGGGCGGCAAAAATGACGCCGCACTCGCTATGGCCAATGAGTTCTTATCAAGGTCACGAGAAAGGTCTGATGATATTCTATTGATGGTCGCTCATCGAGTTATGGGAAGTACACTCTTGACCATTGGCGAGTTCCAAACGTCGAGACGACACTTCGAGGAGTCGATCGCGCTTTCAAAAAGTGGGAGAAGGCAATCGGTTTACACCCTTTACATGGTGGAACCGCAAGTGGCTTCTTTATTACTGCTATCTTGGGACTTGTGGTTTCTTGGTTATCCGGACCAATCGTTAGCTCGTGTTTCCGAAGCCCTCGCCCTCGCACAGGATCTCGCACAGCCATATAGCATCGCATTTGCCCATTACATGACCTCCGTGGTCCATCTTCTGCGCGGCGATCCCTCTCGCGCCCTCGAAAGTGCCGAGCTAAGCCTTGAGATCTCACGCGAACAACGGTTCTCCTTGTACGTGCTTCTATCTACCATTTCCCGAGGTCGCGCACTTTGTGAGCTTGGTCAACTTCAAGAAGCGTTGACCGAGATTCAAAAGGGAATTGCCGAAGGACGCCGTACGGGCGTCGGTTTTATGCTTCCGATGATGTATAGTTGGTTGGCTGACGTGCATACTCGGTCCGGTGATGATGAGGCTGCGGCTTCAATTGTTGAGCAAACATTGCGCGAGATCAGCGACGCGACAGGGCGGTCGTGGGAAGCGGAGTTGCACCGCCAAAGAGCGCAGATCCTGCTCGCACTGAACCCATCGAGAATTGCTGAAGCTGAGCTTTACTTCAAGAAAGCCATTGAAGTGGCACGCCGCCAAAATTCCAAATCCATGGAATTACGGGCGGCTACCGGCCTGGCAAAGCTATGGCGGCAACATGAAAGAATGGATGAGGCACGAGAGCTGATAGAACCAATCTACCGCTGGTTCAATGAAGGAACGGCAACGGCAGACCTCCAGCTCGCACGCGATCTTCTGACGGTCGTGCAGTAAATAGGCTGATCTGACTTATCTGCGCTGAGGTGGATTGTTGATCATGCCGCGGGCCGAGCGTCGAGCTTTTCACCGTGTGAAGAACACGAACGGGTGATCCTAGGGAGCTGCTCTCCTACTGCCTGCTGAAGCTCCTTGAGCATCTCCGCCTCGGATTTGAGTAACTCGTGATTATATCCCTCCGCCATGATTAGTGCCGATCGGTACGTTTCCTGAATGACGCTGATACGGTCTTTCGCAGGAAGGGACGCGACGAATTCGATCGTCTCTTCGACGTGACTGACCTCGCTTCCGAGGCAGCTGTGACTTCTGAGGAAGCGGGTCGCATCGACCCCATCAGGGCACAGCGCCTGAACCTTCTCGATGTCGGTCTTTTGCTTGAGCGCGGCGATGCGCTCCAGGCAATATGAATAGCCGATGCAGCCGATCGGATAGTCCTCGACGCAGAGGTCGTCGAAGCGCTTGCAGAGCGGCTTGATGCCTTCCGGGATGAAGTTGGCGACGAGTCGTTCGCCGGGCACGCCCAGTGCACGCAGATCCTTGAGTGCAAGCCGGTCGTGACCGGTCTCCTCGCGCGCGCGCACTTCAAGGTAGGCCGCGACCTCGGGCCTTCCCAGCTCCTCGAAGCGCTCGGCGGCGCGCCGGAGATTTCGAGGCGTGTCGACAGAGGTGTGATAGGCGCCGACCAAGGCGACAACGTAGCCGGGGAGCGTTAAGTCCGGACGCGCGAGGCGCTTTTCAATTCCGGCAAATCCCAGATTTATTGCGCCGTCGAGCAGTCTGATCGTACTGCCCTTGGCACCCGCGCCCGTCATCGGCGTCGCGAACGGATCTACGCCCTCTTTTGTGTCGTTCTGGGTACGAAACCAAACCTCTCCCGACTCGCGAGCGATGATCGAAATTTCGCCCGTAACGTTGACCCATTCCGTGACCAACCGCGCCATTCAAAAACCTCCCACTTCAGAGTGTTCGCACGCATCGTCTCTCAGAAGTTGTGCCCGACCTCGTTCCAACCTAGTAACACGCTGCCTCAGCAACCGCGCTAGATTCCGTTCGGCGTTGTGGCCATCAGCAATTTGGCCGTCTCGAGAAGAGGATGGCCTGACGGATGAAGCCTTACACGGTTTGGGTTCGGCAGCACAAAAACAATTTCTGGACTCGCAATGGGAATAGTGTAGCCCGCATAGTACTCCTTTTCCGAGATCACGACGGCGCGCTCCACATTGAAGCCGCAACTATTGACCGATTCAGTGGCTAGTTTAACAGCGGCCGGCGTCGGGCGGTGGTGGGCATCCCGGTGCAATAACTTATCTTGAAAACTTTGATCGGTCCATGCGTCGACGATCATTTGTGCTAGGCAATCGGAGCTGTAGGTAAAGTCTGGCACCGGCAGATATTGGTCTGGGTGCGGTTTGCCAGACTCCCTCTCTCGTGTGATTTCTGCTTCTGTTTTTTCCACTTCCATGAAAATAGGCATGGTCAGCCCTCCTCGATGAAGCAGGTCGGGCAATTTGCCGTCCCGCGCTATTTCGTATTTTAGTTTTAGGATTTTGCTGTGGCAAGCTAGACCCTCGTACTCGCTACATGGGTCAAATCCATTGTGCGGATGCGGGAGGGCGGTGCTATGCTTGGGTTTGGTTTGCCGCTACCGGCAAGCCGGCCACGAGAATGCCCGGTGCGGTAATCGTTTTAACATCGTGTCGCTTTTGTCCACCAAAGGCTGAAGATAGATTTCATCGACCTGAACGACGAGTTTGCCGACGATCCAACCGTCGAACTGACCCTTCAGGTCCTTTGTCTGAGCGACACGGCTGTTTCGCTCGCCTACAAGCGCACGTATCACCTTGCCCAGGCTGGACTTGCCGATACCTTTCGCGTCGCTCGTTAGTAGCAGCGCGTGTGCAATGCGCTCCTGTGGCCGCTGCACCAGATGCGCGATGAAATCCAAAACGTGCTCTACGGCCTCACTGTTCTCATCAAGCAGATAACGAATGTGGTCCAGTAGTGGCGCAGGGTCTTGATGCTCACTCCGAACCTTCCAGGGAGGCGGCCGCCACAAGTTGAGAACGCGGCATCCGTCGGTGTCATAGGTTAGCTCTGGCTCACCCGGCGCAAACTCAAGGCGCTCGGCGATAATGAACGGGTCGTCACGGAAATCCCCCTCGATGTATTCGGGCTCGTAGTAGCGGATAAACGTATCATCAACGTCGTACCATGGCCTCCAGCGTATCGTCTTGCCTTGTTTGGTGCGGTATGGAAAGCCGAATTCCGCAGAGGAAATCCTGTTGAACACCTTCTGCTGATAAGGAGGCATCTTCAGCGGATTTGCGCGAAGCACATACCCGCCGTATTGAGCAATCCAAGCGTACTTCTTACACAGTTGCTCAAGCGCCTCGCGTCGTCTCGCCGCGAACTCTGGCGATCCTTCGAGTGGCAGGTCGTTTGGGGAGGCTTTATCGACGCTGTTTATATGACGCGCTTTCTTGTTGGCTCGCATTCTGGACTAAATCGTTGGGCTGGTGAGGCGCGGCGACGTTGATGCGCCTAGTCTAGTGACAGTTTGGGATGTTCATTAAAATGCAGGCTGCGCGGGGCAGCCGTGTGCTTGCGGGTCTCTTGTGGCCGCAGTGTGACGCACGTTCCCGCTGGTCCCAGTGACACCGCTCGGGCGTTACGTAACGAGTAAGTGGCGTTTCCTTGCGCGGTGGTACTGCCAGGTGGTATCAAGCCGGCGGCAGGCGAGCCAACTTCTTCAGGATTTACGGGCACTTTTGTATTGCGCTGCAGCCTCCCTTCGGGCGCGCCAGCGCTATCTCTGTAAAAACCGCGGTGTCTAACAAGCTCTGGACCTTTCGCCAATTCCGCGCTGTTTCGGGAATAACAGGCCCGTGATTTCCATATAAGCCTTGTTGTTCCTGCGTCCGCCCCCGGTGCGCGCCAATATTGCCGGAGATGCCCCATGGCTACGACAACGACCCAAGACTATTTGCCCACGCTGGCGCGGCTTTTGCTGTGCAGCCTCTTCATCTGGGACGGCGTGCTGCAGCTGCGCGACCCCACAGGCACAATGAATTATTTCACCAGCCTCAATATTCCCGCGCCGCAGATCACGGTGTGGGTTTCGATCGCCGTTCATTTGCTCGGCGGGATCGGCATCCTCGTCGGCTTCATGACGCGCTGGGCCGCGGCTTTGCTAATTTTGCTGTGTCTTGGCACCGCGTTTGGCGTGCACCTGCCCGCCGGCGACATGGAGAACATGACCCATTTCTACAAAAACCTGGTGATGGCCGGCGGCTTTCTCTACGTGATTGCGTTCGGGCCGGGCGCGTTCGCGTTGGATAGACACAACGCAGTCGGCTAAAGCGGCATCTACAGCCAGTCAGCCCGCAAGCAGTAATTTCCGTCACCCTGAGGTGCGAGCGGAGCGAGCCTCGAAGGGCGACGGCCCCAGCGCTGTGGCCGTACATCCTTCGAGGGCCGTTGCGCGGCCACCTCAGGATGACGGTTCAAGGAGCAAAAGAAATATGATTCTAAAACTCCTCCACCGCCCGCAGGAGCCGCTCGATATCTTCCGGCCGGGACAGCCGGTGATCGCCGTCCTTGATCAGCGTGAGCACCACGTCATCGCAGGCGAAGCGGGCGACCAGCGCCTTGGCGTGCTGCCACGGCACGTCGGGATCCTGCACACCTTGGAGGATGCGTACCGGACAGCCGGTCTCGATCATCCCGCCCAGCATTAGATGGTTGCGGCCCTCTTCGATTAATTGCCGGGTGACGAGATAGGGCTCGGCCGAATATTGCGACGGTCGCGCCCACATGCCCTTGTCCGCAAGCTCGCGCTTGATCTCGGGCGTGAAGCGATTCCACATCAGCTCCTCGGTGAAATCGACCGCCGGCGCCACCAAAATCAGACCGGCGATGCTGGCGGCGCCGGGTTCTTTGCGCGCCCGCAACGCGCGAAGGAGCAGCAGCGCCAGCCAGCCGCCCATCGACGAGCCGATCACGACTTGCGGTCCGCGGCAGCAGGCGTCGAACACACTAACGCTCTCTCCGAGCCAGCGGCCGATCGTGCCGTCGGTGAACGCCCCACCCGATTCGCCGTGTCCGGAATAATCGAACCGTACGCAGGCGCGACCCTTTCGCGCCGCCCACTCCGCCAGCGCCTCCGCCTTCGTGCCATTCATGTCGGATTTGTAGCCGCCAAGCCAGAACAGGCCCGGCGCGCCGCCGTCATGCCGGCGCACCGCGATCTCGCGCTGGTCCGCGCCCTCGCCAACGGCAAGGAATTTCAGGCCATTATCGGTCATGTTGTCAGCCAGGTTGTCAGCCATGTTGTCGACCCTGGACGCTCCGCACCGGGGTCTCATGCCGCGGTCGCGGAAAATAAATCATGCGCGGCCAATCGACTATGCCGCGCGCCCTATTGGCGTTGACTTGAATCGAAAAACTCCCGATCTTGAGGGTTCGCCATTCGGGTACGCGACCATGATCAGGTCGCGGCACCGAGCGGCGGTGTAGCAACAGCACAAGGAGATAGCACCCATTCGTCGCCCGATCAGAACGCCGCAGCCCGCCGCCAAGGAGGGGCCGCGCATCAACGAGGAGATCCGCGTCCGCGAGGTCCAGCTCATCGACAAGGACGGTTCCAACAAAGGCGTCACCGAGATCAACGCAGCGCTTGCCATGGCGCAGGAGGCCGGGCTCGACCTGGTCGAGATCGCGCCCAATTCGGTTCCGCCGGTTTGCAAAATTCTCGATTTCGGCAAATATAAATATCAGGCGCAAAAGAAAGCCGCCGAAGCCCGCAAAAAGCAGAAGGTCGTCGAGATCAAAGAGATCAAACTGCGGCCGATGATCGACGATCACGATTACGACGTGAAAATGCGCTCGATCCAGCGGTTCTTCGAGGAAGGCGACAAAGTCAAAGTGACATTACGGTTCCGCGGCCGGGAAATGGCGCATCAGGAGCTCGGCTATAAACTGCTCGACCGCGTCAAAGGCGACACCGCCAAGATCGCCAAGATCGAGCAGGAGCCGCGCTTCGAAGGCCGCCAGGTGGTCATGGTGCTCGCGCCGCGGTAAGCGCTAGCATTGGAAATTCGAGCGAATTGAGGTTCGATGAAGCGCGCCTGCGCGCTCGCTTCATCGCGTTTGCAAATGCCAGTCTTGTCAGCGTCCAACGGTAGGAGTCGATCATGCCGACATTCATTATCATGATGAACTGGACCGAACAGGGAATCCGTAACGTCAAGGATGCGCCCAAGCGCGCCGCCGCCGCGAAGGAAATGGCCAAGAAGGTCGGCGTCGAAATCAAACAGACCTACCTGACCAATGGCCAATTCGATCTTGTCAGCATCGTGGAGTCAGCCAGCGGCGACAACATCGCCAAGTTCTGCATGCAGGTCGGCGCGCTCGGCAATGTGCGCACCAGCACTGTGCGGGCCTGGTCGCAAGACGAGTATATGAAGCTCATTTCCGAGCTGTCGTAAGCCTCGATTCCGATCGGCGGGGCATGGCCGCGGCGCGGGCCTTCCGCGCCGCTGCTGGCCCGCATGGCCGTTGCGAAAATTTGCAAATCCGGGTCGCCTCTGCCATAACCCGCGCGCCCGCCGCCCGGCTGATCAAGGGCTGCCGTGGCGGCGGCGAAGTGCTCAAGAGCATGATCCCGAAGCGGGTACCGGCCTTCGGAAAAGATCATGCTCAAATGCAAATGAAGCACGCAAATCACGTCGCGATCGTCTTAACGATCGCCGCCGCCGCTTTGCCGGTGGCGTAGATCAGGAGAGCAAAATGCCCAAGATGAAGACCAAATCGGGCGCCAAAAAGCGCTTCAAGGTGACCGGCTCAGGCAAGGTCCTCTATCAGCAGTCGCGCAAGCGCCACGGCATGATCAAGCGGACCAAAAAACAGATTCGCCAGCTGCGCGGCACCAACGTGCTGTTCAAGACCGACGGCGATAACATCAAAAAATATTTCTTGCCGAACGGCTGACCTCGACCCCGCTCTCCGCCGCAAGCCGGGGAGGGATAAAGGGAGGGGCATCTTTAATCTCGCGAAAGGAGATCTTTCATGGCTCGCGTCAAGCGCGGCGTCACCGCCCATGCCAAGCACAAGAAAGTGCTCAAAGCCGCCAAGGGCTTTTACGGCCGCCGCAAGAACACGATTCGGATCGCCAAGCAGGCGGTCGAGAAGGCAAATCAATACGCCTATCGCGACCGCAAGCGGCGCAAGCGCAGCTTTCGCGCTTTGTGGATTCAGCGCCTCAACGCGGCGGTCCGCCCGTTCGGCCTCAACTACAGCCGCTTCATTGCCGGTCTCGCCAAAGCCGGTATTGCGGTCGACCGCAAGGTGCTGTCCGATCTCGCGATCCGCGAACCGGCGGCGTTCGAGGCGATCGTCGGCCAAGCAAAATCGGCGCTCACTTAACGGAGGACGGACGACAGTCGCCCGTCGTCCGAGACCCATGATCGACCGTGCCTATGTACAGCGCATGGCGCGCTACAACCGCTGGCAGAACGAAAACCTCTATGGTGTTGCCGATCGGCTCACCGCGGAGGATCGCCAGCGCGAGCGCAGCGCCTTTTTCGGCTCGATCCACAAGACGCTCAGCCATCTGTTGTGGGGCGACGAGACCTGGATGAGCCGGTTCGCCGCCGCGCCGAAGCCGGACGGCAACATTGCGGGGTCCGTCGTGCTTTACCCGGACTGGGAGGATTTAAAGTCGAAGCGCACGGACTTTGACCGGCGCATCATCGCGTGGGCCGATCGTATCGAGCCGGATTGGCTTGCCGCCGAGCAGACCTATTTCTCCGGCGCCATCGGCCGCGAAGTGACCAAGCCGCGTTGGGTCCTGGTTACCCACATGTTCAACCATCAGACTCACCATCGCGGCCAGGTTCATTGCATGCTCACGCAAGCCGGCGGCAGGCCATCCGATACTGATCTTCCGTTCATGCCGGAGTGAGCGATGACCGATTTGGCGCAGCTCGAAAATGAAATTCTTGCCGACATCGCCGCGGCCGGTGACGACGCCGCGCTCGAAGCCGTGCGCGTCGCGGCTCTCGGCAAAGCCGGCACGATCACCGCGCTCTTGAAAACGCTCGGCACTTTGCCGCCCGAGCAACGCAAAAGCCAAGGCCCGCTCGTCAACGGCATGAAGGATCGGGTCAACGCCGCGCTCGCCGAGCGGCGCGAGGCGTTCAAGGCCGCGGCGCTCGAGGCTCGGCTCAATACCGAGAGCGTCGACGTGACGCTGCCGGTGCGGGAGGCGCCGGCGGAGATCGGACGTGTTCATCCGATCACCCAAGTCATCGACGAACTCACCGCGATCTTCGCCGATATGGGATTCGCCGTCGCCGAAGGTCCCGACATCGAGACCGACGACTACAATTTCACCAAGCTCAATTTCCCGGAAGAGCATCCGGCGCGGGCGATGCACGACACGTTTTTCTTCAATCCGAAGCCGGACGGCACCCGGCTTCTGTTGCGCACGCATACTTCGCCGGTGCAGGTGCGCACCATGCTGGCGCAGAAGCCGCCGATTCGCGTCATCATCCCCGGGCGCACCTATCGCTGCGACAGCGACCAGACGCATACGCCGATGTTTCATCAGGTCGAGGGCTTGGTCATCGACAAAGGTTCGCATCTGGGCCACATGAAATGGATCCTCGAGGAGTTCTTCAAAGCGTTCTTCGAGGTGGACCGCGTCGGCATGCGCTTCCGGCCGTCATTCTTCCCGTTCACCGAGCCTTCGCTAGAAGTCGACATCCAATATCGCCGCGACAAGGGCGAGATCCGCTTCGGCGAAGGCGAGGATTGGATGGAGATTCTCGGCTGCGGCATGGTGCATCCGAACGTGCTGCGCAATTGCGGCCTCGACCCGGACGAGTATCAAGGCTTCGCCTGGGGCATGGGCATCGACCGCATCGCGATGCTCAAATACGGCATGCCCGATCTGCGCGCCTTCTTCGAGGCCGATATGCGCTGGCTGTCGCATTACGGCTTCCGCCCGCTCGACTGGCCGACACTGGCCGGAGGATTGAGCTCGTGAGCGCGATCAATCACGGGGGAGGGGGAATGATGCGCGGAGAACCGCGCCCATGATGAAGCTCACCTTCGGCTGGCTCAAGGAGCATCTCGACACCGCGCGTTCGCTCGATGAAATCGCCGACAAGCTCACCATGATCGGACTTGAAGTCGAGCGCATCGAGGACAAAGCGAAGCTGTTCGCGCCGTTCGTCGTTGCCCGCGTCGTCGAAGCCAAGCCGCATCCGAATGCGGATCGGCTGCGCGTGTGCATGGTCGATACCGGCGACGGCAAGCCGATCCAGGTGGTGTGCGGCGCGCCCAATGCGCGCACCGGGATGAAAGGCGTGTTCGCGCCGCCCGGCGCATTCATTCCCGGCAAGAATCTCACGCTCGGCGTCGGCAAGATCCGCGACGTCGAAAGCCGCGGCATGCTGGTGTCGGAGTTCGAGCTGCAAATCTCCGACGAGCACGAAGGCATTATCGAACTGCCGGACGACGCGCCGGTCGGCGCGCCTTACGCCAAATATGCCGGGCTCGACGATCCGATGATCGAGATCAATCTGACGCCGAACCGCGGCGACGCCACCGGCGTGCATGGCATTGCGCGCGACCTTGCCGCTGCCGGCATCGGCAAGCTCAAAGACGCGCCGATCAAAACCGTCAAGGGCCAATTTCCATGCCCGGTGAAGGTGACGCTCGATTTCGGCGCGACGCCATCACTGTGCCCCGCTTTCGCGCTGCGCCTCATGCGCGGCGTTAAAAACGGACCATCGCCGGATTGGCTCCAACGCCGCCTGACCGCCATCGGGCTCCGGCCGATCAATGCGCTGGTGGATATTACCAATTTCATCACCTATGACCGCGGCCGGCCGCTGCACGTGTTCGATGCGGCGAAAGTGCGCGGCAATCTCACGGTGCGGCGCGCGCGCGCCGGCGAGACCTTGCTGGCGCTCGACGGCAAGACCTACACACTCGACGACACCATGTGCGTCATTGCCGACGACGGCGGCGTCGAATCGCTCGCCGGCATCATAGGCGGCGAAAAAACCGGCTGCTCGGAAACCACCAGTGAGGTGCTCATCGAATCGGCCTTGTGGGTGCCGATGAATATTGCGCAAACCGGCCGCAAGCTCGGCGTCAATTCCGACGCCCGCTATCGCTTCGAGCGCGGTATCGATCCGGCTTTCATGGTGCCGGGTCTCGAATCGGCGACGCGCATGGTCATGGATTTGTGCGGCGGCACGCCGTCGGACGTCATGGTCGCAGGCAGTGCCGCGACACCCGGGCGCGTCATCGACTTTCCGATCGCCGAAACCGAGCGGCTGACCGGTCTTGCGGTCCCGCTTGTTGAGGCGCGCCGCATCCTTGATAGCCTCGGATTCAAAATTGCGGGGCAGGGTGCGCAGGTGAAAGTCGCAGCGCCGTCATGGCGCGGTGACGTGCAAGACAAAGCCGACCTCGTTGAAGAAGTAATGCGTATCAGCGGCGTCGACCGCGTCGCCTCGGTACCGTTCGATCGCGGCGAGGCCCCGCGCAAGCCGGTACTCACGCCGATCCAGCTTCGCACCCGCAAAGCCAAGCGCGCACTCGCGGCGCGCAACCTGGTCGAGGCGGTGACGTGGTCGTTCATCAGCAAAAAGCACGCCGAATTGTTCGGCGGTGGTAAGCCCGAACTGGCGCTCGCCAATCCGATTGCAGCGGATCTTTCCGACATGCGGCCGAGCCTTATTCCCGGGCTCGTCGCCGCCGCGCAAAAGAACGCCGACCGGGGTTTTCCGGACGCCGCTCTGTTCGAAGTGGGACAAATATTCCGCGGCGACCGGCCCGAGGATCAATTCACCGCGGCCGCCGGCATACGCCGCGCGCTGGCGAAACCGTCCGGTATCGGCCGGCATTGGACCAAGCGCGATGGCGAGGTCGATGCATTCGACGCCAAGGCCGATGCGTTGGCCGTCCTCGCCGCTGCCGGCGCGCTATCGTCCGCGCTGCAGACGGCGCCGGGCGGCCCGGCCTGGTTTCATCCCGGGCGCTCCGGAACGATTCAGATCGGGCCCCAGAATGTGCTCGGTCATTTTGGCGAATTGCATCCGCGCGCGCTGGAAGCGCTTGACGCCGAAGGACCGCTGGTCGCGTTCGAAGTCATTTTAGAGCGCATTCCCGAGCCGAGAACGCGCGGCACGCGCGCCAAGCCGGTGCTCGAACTATCGCCGTTCCAGCCGGTGCAGCGCGATTTCGCGTTCGTGGTCGATCGGCAGGTCAAGGCCGCCGATATCGTGCGCGCGGCGCAATCGGCCGACCGCAAGCTCATTACCGGCATCACCGTGTTCGACGTTTACGAAGGCCAAGGCATCGCGCCGGGAAGGAAGTCGATCGCGATCGCGGTGACGCTGCAGCCACGCGAGCAAACGATGACCGATGCCGAAATCGAAGCGCTCGCCGCCAGGATCGTCGCCGAGGTTGGCAAACGCACCGGCGGCGTATTGCGGGGGTGATGGCGTTCTCAATGGGCCCAACGCAATCGTCCGCTCGTCCCCGCGAAAGCGGGGACCCAGCAAAACAATTGCAGCCGCGCCAAAACCATCCTGGATTCCCGCTTTCGCGGGAATGAGCGGAATTTCGAGTCAATTCCGTTACCGCTCACGCATGATGTTGGGAGTGCCGTAATAGCTCCGCGGTTCGGCTTCATAGCGCGGTGTAGTTCGCTCGGCCTGCGCCGGTTTCGATTTGCGTTTTGGCTTGACGTGAGTTTCCGCCGCGGGTGCGGCCGCTTTCACGCCGCCGAGCCGGCGCAACACGGCGTCGGCGACGCGCTCGCCAGATTCCCAAGCGCCGCCCACCGTGCCCCATAGAGTCTCGTGGGCGGCCTCGCCGGCGTACCAGACATCGTCGGCGACACGATCCATCAACAACCGTCGCGCCGATTGGGCGCCCGGTAGCGCGGCCGACCAGGCGCCAAGCGCATAGGGCGCCGCGTTCCAGCGTGTCGCCTGCTTGCGGCCGATCGCTCTTTTGATTTCGGTGCCGTACAGCCCGCCGAGCCATTCGACGGCAAAATCGAACATCGCGGCTTCGCCTTGCGCTGCAAGATCGCGGCCGAATCCGCCGGCGACATCGACGAAACATAGCGGCGAGTCGCCGACATTGGCGAGGATCGCGGCGGTATGGGTGTTGCCCGATTTCTCGAAAACCAAATCGTCGCTTTCGAGCCCGAGCGGATTGCCGAGAAGCTCGAGCGCAATGCGGTCGTAGCTGCC
>JBAQBC010000414.1:0-4151 GCA_049286035.1 Xanthobacteraceae bacterium | reverse complement strand
CGGCTGTTGCGGGCCGGCCGGTGTGGCCGGCGCAGCGGAGCTAGCAGACGATGGCGGCTCGCCGCTCTGCGCCAGCGCCGCGGCGATGTCGCAACCGAGCAACGAAACCGCGAGCAAAGCGCCGCGGACACAGTGTCGCATTGCTGATGGCGTCATCGTGTTGCTGATACCTGGTGTCACGGCCACCCCGCCATGACCTATTCAGGACCATGGCCTATTCACGACCCCAATCGCGAGCAGTCAAGCGATCATCGCGTCATCTGCTCGGCAACGAGAAGCTTGGCCGGGAAATTGGGCGCCAGCAAGGTCAAAAACGCCGCATTACGTCGTTGAAACTCATTAGAAAAACCCGCCGCGGACTACTTGTTGTCCGTGCCGGCGCGTTCGCACCATCGGGTCCAGACAAACCAGGCGAGCCCTGCCGCCAGCAGTGCCACAATGACGGCATCAAAGCGGTGAACCAGGCTGCGGAACGTCGGGTCGCTGTCCCAGCGCGCACCAAGCAGCATGCCGATATAAGCGAGCCCGAAACACCACGGCCAGGATCCGAGAAACGTATAGATCTGGAATTTTGCCATCGGCATGCGCGCCAAGCCTGCCGGAAAGGCGATGAACGTGCGTACCACCGGCAACAAGCGACCGATGAAAACAGTGATCGCGCCGTAATGGGCAAAGAAATGATCGGCGCGATCAAGCTCGGCGGCACTGACCAGGACATAGCGGCCCCAGCGTTCGAATGCCGCGCGTCCGCCCTTGGCCGCCACGTAATAGGCGACGGTCGAACCGACATTGCAGCCGAGCGCGCCTGCGGTTGCGGCGCCGATCAAGCTGAACTGGCCGACTGAGACGAGATAGCCAGCAAACGGCATGATGATTTCCGACGGCAGCGGAATGCAGGCCGACTCGATCGCCATGAGAATGACGACGCCGAAATAACCGGCGGCGGAAATCACGGCCACGATCCAAGCTGCAAGCGCCGAGATGACCTGGTCGAGCATTATCGATGAGCGGGAAACGGAAAGCTCAGCGCCGCTTGCGCGCGCGGCGGCCTTCGAGCACGACGACCTTCCGGCGCGGATATTCCTCCGGCAGCTTCTTCGGGACTTTTTCGGCAATGCCGAACAGCCGCTCGCGCCGGTCCATCTCTTTCCAGACATCCTCGGGCTTGATGCCGGAGGAGATCCACAGCACTACGAGATTGTAGATGAGATCGGCGCTTTCCTTGACGACCGCTTCGCGATCGCCATGCATGGCGTCGATCACAACCTCGACCGCCTCCTCCGCGAGCTTCTTGGCCATCTTGCTGCGGCCCGAGCGCAATAGACGCGCCGTCCGCGAGGTGGACGGATCGTCGTTACGGCAGGCATAAGCGGCCTGATAGAGGCGGGTAATCGAATCAGTCATAGCACATCAGAATAACCTGATCTTGTCGCGATTGTGTTAATTCCCTGCCGGCACAGCATTTTAGGACATGAAAAGGCAAAACAGGCGTTAAAATCGGGCGTTCTGCCGGCCTCTAGCAAAGATCGATCAATCGTCCAGGGCCAAAAGCCCGGCATTGCCGCCGGCCGCGGCCGTATTGACGGTCACGACCTGCTCGGCAGCAAACCGCCGCAAATAGTCCGGTCCTCCCGCCTTGGGTCCGGTACCTGAAAGTCCGGTGCCGCCGAACGGCTGCACGCCGACCACGGCTCCGATCATATTGCGGTTGACGTAGACGTTCCCGTGCGGAAGCCGACCGGCGATCCGCGCAAAGCGAAAATCGATGCGCGACTGAATGCCAAGCGTCAGCGCGGTGGCATTCGCCGCGATCTCGTCCAACAGCGCGTCGAGCCGATCCGGGTGCCAGCGCACGACGTGCAGCACCGGTCCAAAAATCTCACGGTCGAGCGCGCCAGCGCGATCGAGTTCGACGATAGCGGGCGCAACGTAAGTACCTTGCGCCGGCGGCGCGCGGTGCCGGTCCCAACGAAAGCGCAGACGTCCGGCGCGCTCCTGCTCGACGAGCCAATCGTCCAGTTTAGTTTTGGCCTCAGCGTCGATCACCGGTCCGATATGAGTCTCGATCAACCGCGGATCACCGACGTTCAACTCGTGCGCGGCGCCCGCGATCATCTCAAGGAAGGGCTCGGCGACATCCTCCTGCACGCAGAGGAGCCGCAGCGCCGAACAACGCTGGCCGGCGGAGCGGAACGCGGATGCCAGCACATCGTCGCAGACCTGTTCAGGCAAGGCCGTGGCGTCGACGATCATGGCATTGATGCCACCGGTCTCGGCGATCAGCGGCACGATCGGTCCGTTTTTCGCCGCAAGCGTGCGATTGATGGCGCGCCCGGTCTCGGTCGAGCCGGTGAAGACGACGCCGGCGATCAGCCGATGCGCGACGAGATGCGCGCCGATCGTACCGTCACCGGGAATAAGATGAAGCGCGCTTTTAGGCACGCCGGCCTCGTGCAAAAGCGCAACCGCGCGCGCGGCGATGAGCGGGGTCTGCTCGGCCGGTTTGGCAACGACCGTGTTACCGGCAACAAGCGCGGCGACGATCTGGCCGACAAAGATCGCCAGCGGAAAATTCCACGGCGAAATGCAGACAAAGACACCGCGGCCGCGATAGCGCAGCTTGTTGCTTTCGCCGGTCGGCCCCGGCATCGCCTGCGGTGCAAGCGTTGTGCGCGCCCGCGCTGCGTAGTAACGGCAATAATCGACCGCCTCGCCCAATTCGGCGAGCGCGTCGTCGAGCGTCTTGCCCGCCTCGTTCTGCAGCAAGGCGAGCAATCGGCCGCGATCGGATTCCAGCCGATCGGCCGCGCGTTCGAGCGCGGCGGCGCGTTGCTCGATCAGCCACGCTGTCCACGACGGGAAGCCATCAGCGGCGGCGGCCATGGCCGCGTTGCCGATCGCCACGTCGGCTTCGCGCACCATGCCGATCAGGCTGCCGTCAATCGGCGACTGCACTTGGCGTGCAACGCCAGGGAGCGTTACGCCGTTGACGAGCGGCGCGGCCTCCGTGCGCATCGCTGCGGCATCGCGGATTTCGCCGAGCAGCCCATCGAGGCTGCCCCGATCGCCGAAATCGATACCGGCAGCGGCACGCCGTTCCGGCTGAAAGATGTCGCGCGGCAACGGAATCTTGCGGTTGCGCGCCTGCGCCGGCGCGCCGATCCAGCTTTGCGGGCGGCGCAGGATTTCGCCGATGGGCACGCTTGGATCGGCGGCGGCCGAAACGAACGAAGAATTTGCCCCATTCTCCAAGAGCCGGCGCACCAAATAGGCAAGGAGATCGCGGTGGCCCCCGACCGGCGCATAGACGCGGCATACGACATCCGGGAATTCGGCGAACAGCGCCTCATAAAGCGCTTCGCCCATGCCGTAGAGCCGCTGGAATTCGAAGCCGTCGATGCCGCCGGCATCTTCGATGACGCTCGCCACGGTCAAGGCATTGTGCGTGGCGAATTGCGGAAACAGCCGGTTGCGGGCGGCCAATAATCGTTTGACGCAGGCCATGTAGCAGAGGTCGGTCATCGCTTTGCGGGTGAAAACCGGATAATCGGCGAGGCCACGCTCCTGGGCGCGCTTGATCTCGCTATCCCAATAGGCGCCTTTCACCAGCCGCACGGTGAGCTTGCGGTTTAAGGCGGCGGCCACTTCCTCGACCCAGCCGATCACCGTGGGCGCGCGCTTCTGATAGGCCTGCACCGCCAAGCCGAATCCGTCCCAGCCGTCGAGTGCGCGGTCGCGAAGCGTGGCGGCAATGACGTCGAGCGACAGTTCGAGGCGATCCACCTCTTCGGCATCGACCGTGAACTGCAGATCGCGGTTCTTGGCGAGGCGCGCGAGCTCGACGAGTCGCGGCGTCAATTCTTTGAGCACGCGCTCGCGGGAGATTGCCTCATAGCGCGGATGCAGCGCTGAAAGCTTGACGGAGATTCCCGGCCGGCTGCGCGGTTTTTCGTTCGCGGCGATAGCGCCGATGGCGGCGATGGCGCCGACATAAGCTTCGAAATAATTTTCGGCATCGACGCGGGTGCGCGCGCCTTCGCCCAGCATGTCGAATGAATAGGAAAATTCCGCATGCGTCTTGGCGCGGTGCAGCGCCTCCTCAATGGTGCGGCCAATCACGAAATGCGAAGCGAGAAGCCGCATCGCCTGGC
>JBAQBC010000413.1:0-10277 GCA_049286035.1 Xanthobacteraceae bacterium | reverse complement strand
TCGGCGCAGCGCGCGGCGTCCGGTTGCGGCAGCCCGGCCGCGGCGAGCGCATCGGCGATCAGCGCCTCCGTAGCGCGCCAAGGAACGCGTGCGACTTCGACACGCGCCACGTCCACCCGCGCGGCTTCGCTTGTTTCCATGTTCACCGCCACAATGATTACTTCGCTGCTGCCGGCTGGCGCTGCTTGTTCAAGATCGCCGCGGCATGGCCGCCGAGGATCATATCGCGACCGGCCGGCGCGATCGCGGCCGCGCGCACCTGCCGGACGCATTCCATCGTGCCCATGTCGTAGGGGTAATCGCTGCCGAGAAACACCCGCGCGGCGCCGACCGAGGCAACCAGAAATTCCAGCGCGGCTCGCGAATGCAAAATGGTGTCGTAGAGGAAGCGGTCGAGATATTTCTGCGGCGATTCTTTCAGATGTACTTTCGGCTCGGGGCGTACGTTCCAGCCGTGCACCCAGCGGCCGCCCTGATAGGGAATAAAACCGCCGCCATGCACCATCAGAAAATTGAGCTTGGGATGGCGCGCCAACACGCCGCCAAAGATCAGGCAGGCGGCGGCGATCGTGGTATCGAGCGGATTGCCAATGAGATTGGTCAAATAATAAGCGCGCAGCCGGTCGGCGCCAGCGACATTGCCGGGATGGATCAGCATCAGGGCGTCGAGCTCGGCGGCCGCCGCCCAGAGCGGCTCGAAGCGCGGATCGTCGAGATTGCGGCCACAGATATTGGAAGCGATCATCGCGCCGTGCAGACCGAGCTTGGTCACGGCGCGGCGGAGTTCATCGGCGGCGCGTTCCGGCGCCTGCATCGGCAGAGCGGCGATGCCGGCGAAGCGGTCGGGATATTCGCGTGTGAGCCGCGCGATCTCGTCGTTTTGGATTGTCGCGATCGCCGCGCCGACGGCGGCGTCCTGGTCGTAGGCCCAGGTCTGCGGCGCCACCGAAAGCACATGCATGTCGACCTCGGCGGCGTCCATGTCGGCGAAGCGCCGCGCGATGTCGTGGCCGCCGCGCGGGAACGGCCGGTAACGTGTCTCGTCGACTTCGAGCTCGGCGTTGTCGGCGTCGATCGGCGTGAGCTTGACCCCAAGCTGCGGGACTTCCTTTTGCAGGAGTTTGATCGTGGCATCGGCCAGAATGTGGGTATGGATGTCGATGGTTTGCGTCATGTGTTCTCCCGGATAGACGGCGCTTCTTCCCGAATGGCGGTGCGTTGTGCGCATATCTCGGCGGGCCATGCAATACAGGCTCCGCCGTTGCGCAAGACGGTCTTTTTAACTGCGTGTTTCGGCTATAAAGGGCGCCCCGAAATCGACAGGCCTGCGGTACACCAATGGATGCCACAGCGGACACCAAATCCAATAGCGAACACGCGCCGCGCCATCATGCGCAGCGCCACGGACGCGTCGAAGACGATGCGCTCGTGCGCGGGCTCGGCCGCTACATCGCCGACGCGCCGGCGCTGAACCAGGCCTTCGCCTATTTCGTGCGTTCACCGCACGCCTTTGCCCGCATCGCCAGCATCGATACGGACGCGGCGAAGAATGCGCCGGGGGTGATCGCGGTGCTCACCGCAAACGACATGGACGGTGTCGGCAATATTTCACGGCACCCGCCGTTGCCGGGCCGCAATGGCACGAAGCTCGCCGTTTCCAATCGTCCGGCGCTCGCCCGCGACCGCGTGATGCATGTCGGCGAGGCGGTGGCGATGGTGATCGCGCAAAGCGCGGCGGCCGCGCAGGACGCCGCCGAATTCGTCAGCGTCGATTATGAGGCGCTCAAGCCGGCGACCGACGCCCGCGACGCGCTGAAAGCCGGCGCGCCGCAGCTGTGGCCGGAAGCGCCGAATAACCTCGCCGTCGATTGGCCCGGCCCGGCCGCCGACCCCGATGCCAACGCCGCGGAGGTCGAGCGCATCTTTGCTTCCGCCAAACATATCGCGCGGGTTTCCGAAATGAACCAGCGGCTGTGCGTCGCCTCGATGGAGCCGCGCGGCGGCACAGCCAGCTACGACGCGGCCAGCGACCTCTACACGCTGCGCACCTGTTCGCAGAGCGCCGGCACCATGCGTGAGAACATTCTCGGTATCATGAACTGGCCGAAGGAACGTTTGCGCGTCATCACCGAAGATGTCGGCGGCGCCTTCGGCCTGAAGACTTCCGCTTATCCGGAATATATCGCGCTCCTGGTCGCGGCGAAAAAGCTCGCCCGCCCGGTGCACTGGATGTCCGGCCGCTCGGAGGCTTTTGTCAGCGACAATCAGGCGCGCGATACGTATTCAGATGTCGAGCTCGCGCTCGACGAGAACGGCAAATTCCTGGCGCTGCGCATCCGCAGCGTCGGCAATATGGGCGCCTATCTCGGCGCCATCGGCGCCAACATTCCGACCATCAGCTTCACGCGCTGCCTGCCCGGCATGTACGACATTCGGCACATCGATATCGGCGTCAAATGCGTCTACACCAACACGCTGCCGACCGCGCCCTATCGCGGCGCCGGCCGGCCGGAATCGAGTTATGCGCTCGAACGCGTGGTTGACGAAGCGGCGCGCGTGACCGGCATCGATCCGATCAAATTGCGCAAACGCAACCTGATCAAGAAATCGGCCATGCCGTACAAGACCCCGGTCGGCACCGTGATCGACAGCGGCGACTTCGCGCCGATGCTCGATAAGGCGCTGGAGCTTGCCGATTACGCCAATTTCAAGCGCCGCCGCCGCGAGGCTGACAAGCGCGGCAAATATCGCGGCTTCGGCATCTGCTGCATGCTCGAACATTCCGGCGGCTCGCCGACCGAAAGCGCGATGCTCGCCTTCCCCGGCGACGGCACCTTGCAGTTCCGGCTCAATGTGCAGAACACCGGGCAAGGCCACGCCACCGTATTTTCGCGCCTGATTGCGGCGCAGCTCGGTATTCCGCCCGAGAACATCCCGCATCGTCACGGCGATTCGGCGAATGAGCTCCCCGGCTATGCCTCGGTCGGCTCGCGCTCGGCAATGACCGTGAGCCACTCGCTGGTGAAAGCGGTCGGAGAGATGCTCGCCAAAGCCAAACCAATCGCCGCCGGCATGCTGGAAGCCGCAGACTCCGATGTCGCCTATACGGACGGCCGGTTCGAAGTGGTCGGCACCGACCGCCGCGTCTCTTTGTTTGATGTCGCGTCACAGGCCGCGACACTCAAACAGCGCGGCACGATCGCCGAGGACCTCGACACCAAGGCGGTCACGGAAACGCCGCAGACCTTCCCCAACGGGGTGCACATCGCCGAGGTCGAGATCGATCCGGCGACCGGTGCAATTGAGATCGCCGGCTACACCGCGGTCGACGATTGCGGCCGTCCGCTCGATGCGATGATCGTCGAAGGCCAATTGCATGGCGGCATCGCGTCGGGGCTGGGCCAGGCGCTGATGGAGAACACGGTCTACGACGCCGACTCTGGTCAGCTCGTCACCGGCTCGTTCATGGATTACGCCATGCCGCGCGCGGATGACATGCCGCCACTGCGCGACGCCATGCACAATGTGCCGGCGACCACCAATCCGCTGGGCATTAAAGGGGTCGGCGAGGCCGGCACCACCGCGGCGATCGGCGCGGTGATGAATGCGGTGGCGGACGCGATCCCGAACGGTGCCGGCGCGCATCTCGACATGCCGGTTTCGGCGCCGCGGCTATGGGAGGCGTGCCGGCGCGCGGCGGGGTAAAACCTAAAACGGCTTACGCCGGAATATCATCCGCTCATTCCCGCGGAAGCGAGAATCCAGTTCTTGAAAACCTGGGTCCCCGCCTTCGCGAGGACGAGCGGATAAGGGACCGTTTCAGCGGCGCTTCGCCGTCGCGACATTGCCGACCAGCGCGCCGAGGCAGCCGCAGAGCAGGATCAAACCGCACAGCCATGACGCGGCCGGCGCGAGCGCCGCGACCAATCCGGCAACGACGACGACGGCGATGATGGCGAGCGCCAGCGCGCCGTCCTCGACGAAGAGTCCGGCAAGTTCGCGCAGCGAGGCATTCAGATTTTTCATTGCAGATTTTTCATTTCAGTTTCATCACGGTTATTTCACGACGCGCCGGCTGGGGCAGCACGGCGATTAAGGAGCGCAACGCAAGCGAGCCCGGCGCCGAGGAACAGCGCGATGAAAGCGAGGATCGCGAGATCCGCGCCGGGCCAGTCGACGCCCAGACCTTCCCCAGTCCAGAACAGGCCGAAGGCGGAGAGCATGACACCGACCGCAAATTTGAGCGCGTTCTCGGGTACGCGCGTCAACGGGCGGTGCACGAGAACGCCGCACAGCGCCACCAAGAGGCAAGCGGCGAAGGCCGCCGCGCTCACCGGCAACAGCACGCCGCGTCCGGCGCTGAGCGCGATAACGATGAACACCACTTCGAGCCCTTCCAGCAGCACCGCCTTGAAGCTCGCAACACCGGCGATCCAGTCGAGCCGCTGCTCGTGCCGCTGTACCTGCTCGCGCAGTTCGGCCTGTTCTTTGGCAAATGCCGTCGATTCGTCATGGAGCGGAATGATTCTGGCGGCGCGCAAAATGGCCTTGCGCAGCCAGCGCATGCCGAACAGTAAGAGCAAAATCCCGATGGCGATCTGCAACACGTTGAGCGGCACGCGATCGAGCAGCGGCCCAAGCGCGACGATGATCAGCGCCAGCACCGCCAGTCCCGCGATCGCGCCGAGTAGGGCCGGCCGCAAGCCGCGCACGATGGCGACTGCCAGCACGATGGTCAGCGCTTCGACCGCCTCGACCAGCGAGGCGAGAAACGCCGCGGTAACCGCCGATCCGGCGTGCAAGCTGATCATGCAATAGTCCCTCTGCAACGTCACCCGGGGGTGGCCGGGACGGGCACCCATCGCGCTAGCGCGACGGGTGCCCGATACGGCCCTCGAAGGGTGAAGTTTCGGGGCGTCATCCTTCGAGGCTCACTTCGTTCGCACCCCAGGATGACGGTAAGAGGCGCCGCTTTCCATAGATGAGGTTTTTCGCTGTTATGAACAACCCTCATTCGGGTCTGCGGGTTTCGCCCGCATCCCGGAATGACGAGAGCGCGGAGATTCTTCATGACCGAAATGATGGCGCAGCGGGACGATCCGCCGGTGCCGCTGTTGATGCCGGTGCTGCTCAGTCTCGTCGCTGGTTACCTCGACAGCTACACCTATTTGAGCCTGTTCGGCCTGTTCGCCGCGCAAGTCACCGGCAGTTTCGTCATCGCCGGCGCGGAATTCGTAACGAGCGATTTCGGCATTGCCGGCAAGCTCATTGCGATCGCCGCGTTTCTCACCGCCGCGGCCGCGACCGCCGCGTTCTGCATTGCGGCGCGGGACGCGCATCGCGCCGCGCTGCCGTGGATGCTCGGCCTTGAAGCGCTTTTGCTTGCGACCTTTGTCGGCATCATGGTGTTCGGCCCGGCGGTGCGTGACGCGCGCGATTGGCACGGCATCGTCGCCGGCGTGTTTGCCGCCATGGCGATGGGCGCGCAGAGCGTCGCGGTCCGGCTCCTGATGAAGGACATTCCGCAGACCAATGTGATGACCGGCAATATGACCCAGCTTGGCATCGCCGTGACCGAGCTGATCATGGCGCGACGGCGTTTCGATCACAGCCGGCACGGCGATGCCGCCGTCCACGACTTTGACAATGCGCGCAGGCGGCTCGTCACCGTGCTCGCCATCGCGCTCGGATTCCTCGCCGGCGCCGCGGCCGGGGCGCTGGCCTTCGCCACCACGGGCTTGCACGGCGCCGTTGCCGCCGTCGCCATCGTCGGCGCGCTGGCGCTGTGGGCCATGGTGCAGGAGGGGCGAGGATGAAATATCCGCAGGCATGTTTCCCGGGCGCAGCGCAGCACGAAGTGATGCGCTGCAGACCCCGGATCGTCGCAAGCCCGGCGCCATAAGCCGAGGTTGTAACGACTCCGGATCAGCGGCGCACCGTTTCACGCTGCGCCGCGTCCGGGGAACGCCGCGAGTTTCGCTCGGCGGACGGTGCTCGTCCGAGATTGCCTACTTCCCCCTCGGCCGCCATGGCGCCCGGCTATGCGCATTGTTGAGATGCACGAGATGCTTGAGCATTTGTTTGAACGCGCCGCGCTCGCCTGCGTCGAGCGGCTTAAGGATCAGCCGCTGCGTCGCCTGCACCGCGGGCTCGATGTCGCGGACAAGCCGCCGGCCCGCCGCGGTGATGTGGAGCGCCTTGGTGCGCCGGTCGTGCGCGCCATTGACGCGGGTGATGAGCTTCTTGCGCTGCAGGCGGCCGACCACGCCGCCGATCGTTGTGCGATCGAAGGCGATGATGTTGCACAGCGCGGTTTGGTCGATTCCGGGATTGGAGTTGATCGCGACCAGCGCCGCATATTGCACCGGCGTGACGCCGAATGCCCTGGCCTGATCGAGAAACAGCGCAAAGGAAATCTGATGCAGCCGGCGGATGAGATGGCCCGGCATTTCCAGGAGGCGCTTGTCGCCGTCCGGCTTGAGCATGTCGGTTCCGGTCTCGCGCCGCGCCATCGTTTCCTTACCCGACCGGTTGACCGCCCCACCCGCTTGTCGATACACTCGCAATAATCGTCAGTATGCTGACGAATTGCAAGCCGCCATAACTTAAAGTTGCTTCCCGCTCAAAAGGGGGGCGAACGTTTGTCCGGCTCCGCCGCCGCGCGGCCAAAGAATACTGGGAGGACAAGATGCCCGAGCACCCCGAAGCCATCGTCGCCGGCAAGAAGCGGCCCTTCACCGGCGCCGAGTTTCTGGAATCGCTGCGCGACGGCCGCGAAGTCTACATCTATGGCGAGCGCGTCAAGGACGTCACCACCCATCCGGCGTTTCGCAATTCCGCGGCTTCGGTGGCGCTGCTTTACGACGCGCTGCATGACAAGGCCTTCAAGGACGTGCTCACCGCGCCGACCGACACCGGCTCCGGCGGTTACACCCATAAATTCTTCAAGGCGGCGCGTTCCCGGGAAGACGTGATCGCGCAACGCGACGCCATCGCCGCCTGGGCGCGATTGTCCTACGGCTGGATGGGCCGCAGTCCCGACTACAAGGCCTCGTTTCTCAACACGCTCGGCGCCAATGCGCAGTTCTACGGCAAGTTCGCCGATAACGCGCGGGCCTGGCACAAGCGCGGTCAGGAGGCGGTGCTCTATCTCAATCACGCGCTGGTCAATCCGCCGATCGACCGCAACAAGCCGGTCGAGCAGGTCAAGGATGTCTACATCACCATTCAAAAAGAGACCGACGCCGGCATCTGTGTCTCCGGCGCCAAGGTGGTGGCGACCAATTCCGCGCTCACGCAATACAATTTCCTCGGCCAGAACATGGGCCAGGAGATCACCGATCCGGCCATGGTGGTGATGTTCATCGCGCCGATGAACACGCCCGGCATCAAGCTCATCTGCCGGCCGTCCTACGAATTCGCAGCAGCCGCGACCGGCTCGCCGTGGGATTATCCGCTGACCTCCCGCTTCGACGAGAACGACGCCATTTTCGTTTTTGATAACGCCTTCATCCCTTGGGAAAACGTCATCATCCACCGCGACATCGAGCGGCTGAAGAATTTCTATCCGCAATCCGGTTTCTTCAACGGTTTCACGCTGCAAGGCTGCACGCGGCTTGCGGTCAAGCTTGATTTCATCATCGGGCTATTGTGGAAGGCCGCGCGCGCCACCGGCGTCGAGGGCTTTCGCGGCGTGCAGGCGCAGATCGGCGAAGTAATCGGCTGGCGCAATTTGTTCTGGTCGCTCACCGACGCCATGGCCTGCAATCCAGTGCCGTGGGTCGACGGCGCCGTTCTCCCCAACCCGCGCGGCTCCGCCACCTATCGCTTATTCATGACCGAGGCCTATCCGGCGGTGCGCAACATCATCGAGAAAGTCGTCGCCTCCGGCCTGATCTATCTGCCCTCGCACGCGCGCGATTTTAAAAATTCCGACATCGACAAATATCTCGCCAAATATGTGCGCGGCTCGAACGGCATCGACTACAAGGAGCGCATCAAGATCATGAAGCTCCTCTGGGATGCGATCGGGACCGAATTCGGCGCCCGCCACGAGCTGTACGAGATGAACTATTCCGGCAGCCACGAGCTCATCCGCGTGTTCCAGCTGCAGCAGGCGCAAGGCACCGGCGCGCTTAAAGCCATGGAAGCGCTGGCCGATCAATGCATGGCCGATTACGACGAGAATGGCTGGCGCCATCCGGCCTATCGCGACGGCAGCGATATCAGTCTGGTGGGGAAAGGGTGATGCGGGCGAGGGCGCGAAACTCATCCGCCCCCGCGAAGCGGGGGAGGGGGACCACCCGTAGCTCGCGAAGCGAGCGCAGGGTGGTGGAGGGGGCGACGCGCGTCATGTTGTTTTCGTCGCCGCGTGATTGCTGACGTTCGCACCCCGTCCCACCGCGCAAGAGCGCGGTTCCCCCTCCCCGCTGTCGCGGGGCGGGATGACCCCACGTCTACTCATCGCGGTTTTATCGATTGAAAACTTGGCATGGGCGGCATGCAAACTTGGCCGGCGCCCCCACACCATCGGACGTTGACGGAACCACCGCCGGGACGACAACTTAGGGCCTGATCGCTTCAGGTTGAAACGATTGTCGCCCTTAGTTTTGATGGAGCATGATCTTTTCGGAAAACCGGTACCCACTTTTCCAGATCATGCTCTAATCAACCGATAAACGCGCCGATTTTTTTCTTGGCGCCATCGCCATTCGAGGGAGGAGTCATGTCGAAGCGTCGCCGTTCCGCCGATTCCAGCCGCCGCAATTTCCTCAAAGGCGCGAGCCTTGCCGGCGCGGCGGCCGCAATCGTTCCGCCGGCTGCCGCCAATGCTATCCCGGCCGCCCCGCAGACGCGCAAGGCCGCCATTCCGGGTCCCCGGCAAATCGCCGCCGAGACCATGGCGCCGGCAGCCGATCCGGTAAATCAGACTTCGAGCGGCGGCGATTTCATGGTCGATGTGCTCAATTCGCTCGGTATCGAATATCTGGCGATCAATTGCGCGTCGAGCTACCGCGGCTTGCACGAAGCTGCCGTCAATCACGCCAACAACAAACCGGAGATCATTACCTGTGTCCACGAGGATATCGCGGTCCACCTGGCGCAAGGCTACGCCAAAATAACCGGCCGGCCGATTGCGATGGCGTGTCACGGCGTCGTCGGCCTGCAGCACGCCGCCATGGCGATGTACAACGCATGGTGCGATCGCGTGCCGGTGATGGTTTTTGGCGGCAACATCATGGAGGCCGACAAACGCGCACCCGGGGTGGAATGGATGCATTCGGGTGTCGATATCGGTCAGCTGGTGCGCGAATTCACCAAGTGGGACGATCAGCCAGCCTCATTGCAGCATTTCGCCGAGTCCGCGGTGCGCGCCTACAAGATCGCAACCACGCCGCCGATGGGACCGGTCTTTCTCGCGCTTGACGCCGAACTGCAGGAAAACCCGATCCCGAACGCCAAAAATCTGCGCATTCCCAAATTCGAGCCGGTCATTCCGCCGCAAGCCGATTCCGGCGCGCTCGCCGCGGCCGCGAAGATGCTGGTCGAGGCGCAAAATCCGATCATCGTCTGCGACCGCCTGGCGCGCACGCCGGCCGGAATGGCCGGCCTTGTCGAGCTTGCAGAGACGCTGCAATGCGGCGTTATCGACAATGTCGGCCGCATGAACTTCCCGTCGCGGCATCCGCTCAATCAAAGCTTCCGCAGGGGCATAATCGGTCAGGCCGACGTCATCCTTGCAATCGAGATGAACGACCTTTGGGGCACGCTGACGCATTTCAGCGACCGTATCGTGCGGCAATCACGGCCGGCTACCAAACCGGACGCAAAAATCATCACGCTTGGCATGCGCGATCTCTACCTGAAGTCCAATTATCAGGATTTCGGCCGCTGGCAGGATGTCGATCTCGATCTGGCCGGGGATGGCGAGGCTTCGCTGCCGGCGCTGACCGAAGCGGTGAAACGCCTCATCGATGACGGCCGCAAGGAGCTTTTGGCCGGCCGCGGCCAGAAGCTCGCCAAGCTGCATACCGCAATGGTCGAGCAGTCGAAGACCGATGCGACGATCGGTTGGGATTCGAGCCCGATCACGACGGCACGCATGTGCGCCGAAGTGTATAATCAGATCAAAGACCAAGACTGGTCGCTGGTCGGCACCGCAATCCGTCTGACTTGGCCGCACCGGCTGTGGGATTTCAAGAAGCCGAATCAATGGAACGGCGTCAGCGGCGGCGGCGGCGTCGGTTACAATCTACCGGCTTCGATTGGCGCCGCAT
>JBAQBC010000412.1:0-12876 GCA_049286035.1 Xanthobacteraceae bacterium | reverse complement strand
ATGCCAAGACAACGCGAGAGCGAAATAGGCACACTTACAGCCATAGCCCCCGCGGCCCATCCACCGGAATCGAAATACGAGCGTCTGATCGCCAGGGCAAAGCAGGTGCCGCCGGCGCAAACGATCGTCGTGCATCCATGTGATGAAAGTTCGTTGCGGGGCCCGGCGGAGGCGGCGAAACTCGGGATCATCAAGCCGATCCTGGTCGGGCCTGCCGCCAAGATCAAAAAAGTGGCCGGCGAGCATGGCATCAAGATCAACGATTTTCAGGTCGTCGATGCGCCGCACAGCGATGGGGCGGCCGAACGCGCCGTCGAGCTGATACATGAAGGCAAGGGCGAGCTTTTGATGAAAGGGAGCTTGCACACCGACGAGCTGATGCGCGCTGTGACGAATTCCAAAACTGGCCTGCGCACGGCGCGGCGGATCAGTCACGTCTTCATCATGGATGTGCCGACCTATCCTGAAACGCTGTTCGTTACCGACGCCGCGATCAATATTTTTCCCGACCTCGATGCCAAGCGCGACATTATTCAGAACGTCGTCGATCTGTTCACTCAGGTCGGCCTTGGCGTGCCGCGGGTGGCAATACTTTCGGCCGTCGAGACCGTGACTTCGAAGATTCCCTCGACCATTGATGCGGCGGCGCTTTGCAAGATGGCCGATCGCGGCCAGATCACAAACGCGATCCTCGACGGACCGCTAGCATTTGATAACGCCATCAGTCCCGAAGCGGCTAAGATCAAGGGCATCCAATCAGCGGTCGCCGGCAAAGCACAAATCCTGGTGGTGCCGGACCTCGAAGCCGGCAATATGCTGGCAAAGAACTTGATCTTCCTTTCCAAGGCGGATTCCGCCGGCTTGGTCCTTGGCGCGCGGGTACCGATCGTTCTTACCTCGCGGGCGGATTCCGTGCGCAGCCGCATGGCATCCTGCGCCGCAGCCGTCCTTTACGCCGCGGCGCGGAGGGGTACGGCAGGCTTGCCGGCTATCTGAACCGCCATGGACACGATCCTCGTCGTCAACGCCGGCTCGTCGAGCATCAAATTCCAATTGTTTGAGTTGGCAAAAGCCGGCGATCCGAAACGGCTGATCAAAGGCCAATTCGACGGTATCGGCACGCGGCCGCGGCTGCGCGCCGAAACGCGCGATGGGACCTCGCTGATCGATAAGACCTATACGGCACAGGAAATTCCGGACGTTGCCACAGCGATGGAAGCTGGCGGCGGTTGGCTGCGCGAAACGCAGAAGGTCGAACTCGCAGCCGTCGGACACCGCGTCGTTCACGGCGGTCCACAATATGACCGCCCCGTCGTCATCAACAAAGAGGTGCTGACTCGTCTCGAGGGGTTCAGCGCACTCGCACCGCTCCACCAACCGAACAATCTTGCCCCGATCCGCAGGCTCATGCAGCGTCAGCCTGAACTTATCCAGGTCGCGTGCTTCGACACGGCGTTTCATCGCGGACACACACCGGTCGCGGACCATTACGCAATTCCAGAAGGATTCTATAACGAAGGTGTGCGCCGTTACGGATTCCACGGGCTATCATACGAATACATCGCCGGCCGGCTGCACGAGCTCGCCCCGACCAGAGCCAACGGCCGGGTCATTGTCGCTCATCTTGGCAGCGGCGCTTCGATGTGCGCCATCGTCAGCGGTAGAAGCGTTGAAAGCACGATGGGCTTCACTGCTCTCGACGGATTGCCAATGGGTACGCGACCGGGCCAGATCGATCCCGGGGTAATTCTTTATTTGATTACGCAGAAAGGAATGTCAGGGAAAGAAGTCGAGAACCTGCTCTACCGGGAAAGCGGACTGAAGGGATTGTCCGGGCTTAGCAACGACATGCGAGACCTCGAACGCAGCGAAACTCCCAGCGCGGCTCTCGCAATCGAATACTTTGTCTATCGCATCGCGCTGAATGCCGGAACGCTGGCTGCTGCGCTCGGAGGGCTCGACGCTTTTGTTTTTACCGCTGGAATCGGCGAGAATTCACCGACTATTCGTGCGCGTGTGGCGGTGAAATTGGCGTGGCTTGGCGTTGATTTCGATAGTGCCGCCAACACGACTGGCGGGCCGCTGATTTCGAGGCCGCAGAGTAAGGTGGCGGTTTACGTCATCGGTACGGACGAGGAGCTCATGATCGCCCGGCACACGGTTTCATTGCTCGCGCAACAACCTAGAACGCATTCACTGCTGCAGACGCACCAAGCTTGAACGGCTGCGGAATTGAATACGCCTGCGCCGCGATATCTCGATCGTGCCGCAATTCTCAAGAGCCCAAAGCGTGCGCGACACCGTCTCGATGGTCAGGCCGAGATAGTCTGCAATGTCCTGGCGCGACATCGGCAGCTCCACCGAGTTTGCGGTCGACGACCCGCGTTTTGACATTTCGAGGAGAAACCCGACGACGCGCTCCTGGGCGCTCTTCGAGGACAACAGCAAAACCCGGTCCTGCACACGTGCAAGTTCACGCGCCGTGAGCAACAGGAGACGACTTGTCAGCGCGGCGTTGCGGCTTGCCAGCGCAGTCAAGACGCTTTTTCTGATCACCAATACTTTGGCATTGGTAATCGTTTCGGCCGCAAGCGTATGTCCCTCGGCGGATTCCAGCCCGAAAATGTCGCCGGGCAAATAAAAACCGCCGATCTGACGGCGGCCATCGCTGAGAACTTTGTAGGTGCAGACAGTTCCGCTGATGACCTTATAAAGTCGATCCGCCGCTTCATCCTCGTGAACGATTTGCACTCGGCGCGGATAGTAAGTGATGCCGCCAACGAGCTGCATCCAGCGCTCGAGCGATGCTTCCTCGGCGTGGTGATCGGAAGCTGGCTTTGATTCGACGGGCTCATCGAGCAGTGCGGCAGGATGAAACGCGCTCTTGAGTACCGCAGAATGTGTCAACATGAATCGCACTCCTGCAAATTCCAACAAAACAGCTTAACTTGTATTGACCCCCCGCATGCTGTGCTCGGTATATGACAGAACGTTAATCGCCGCGTCCATCTGCGGTGCAGTCGCTCATTCGGATTGCGGAATTATACTTTGGTTTAGGGAGCGTCGCCGCCAAAATCCACGACGATAGAAATCTTATGCGGCCGCCGGCATGGATGATGCCGTCAGGATCACGCCGCGGACCAACCAAGTGGCCGTTTCATCGCGATAGTCAGGCATTCAACGAGCGATTGCTCCTCGAAAGGCTTGCTCAAGAAGCCAATGGCGCCGGCGCTCATGGCGCGGCTGCGGTGCTTCTCGTTTGGATAAGCGGTGATGAGAATAACGGGCATGTGACAGCCCTGCGCCTGCAATCTTTCCTGCAGTTCGAGACCGTTTAGTCCCGGCATCTGGAGATCGGTAATGAGACAACCTGTTTTCGTAATCGCTCCGGATTGAAGAAAATCCTGAGCCGAGACAAAAGCCAGCG
The DNA here is from genome assembly GCA_049286035.1 of Xanthobacteraceae bacterium. Taxonomy (GTDB): domain Bacteria; phylum Pseudomonadota; class Alphaproteobacteria; order Rhizobiales; family Xanthobacteraceae; genus BOG-931. Next base: position 9,449 of record JBAQBC010000412.1, on the reverse strand, counting down.
TCTTATATCCCAAGGACTCGACGAGCTCCCTGATGCCTTCCCGAGCCAGCGGGTCGTCATCGACGATGGATACCATTTGAGATTGAGACATGGCTCCGGCCTCAGTTCAGACTTTCTGCTGGCTATGATTCGCTTTTGGCGAAACGCCGGCGTCGGTCATTTGGTCCGCTATTTTGTTCATTGCAAATGGATCGACACGAAGAATTTCCGCCATGCGCACGAGGTCTGGCAATGACTTCGCGCCAAGCTTGTTCATCAATCTGTGGCGATGCACCTTTACGGTAACCTCGCTAATGCCCATTTGCGCCGCTGTTTGTTTGTTCAACAAACCTGCAATGACAAATGTCATCACTTTGCGTTCGCGATCGGTAAGTGTTTCAAACCGGGTCTGCAGATCGTGCAGATCCTGATCTTGCGTTCGTTGCATACGATCACGCTCGAGCGCCGCCCGGACTGCATCCAACAGATCCTGCTCACGAAACGGTTTGGTCAAGAATTCGATGGCGCCGGCCTTTATCGCTCTCACCGACATCGGTATGTCGCCGTGGGCGGTGATAAAAATTATCGGCGTCCTGATTTGCGCCCGTGTCAGCTCCGCCTGAAGATCTAGCCCGCCAGAGCCTGGCAAGCGCACATCCAAGATCAGACAGCCGGCGTTTCCGATCTGCTCACTTTCCAAAAACTCTCTGGTGGAACTGAAAGCAATGCAGGTTATGCCTACCGATTCCAACAAAAGCTTCAGGCCGTCGCGAATATCAGCATCATCATCGACGACGCACACGACGGCTTCGGCGTTCGGGCGATTCAGCATTGCCGCGTCTTAAGCTCTTCCGTCGCGCATCGCAAGCGTACACCGAAAATCAATGATCGGCTTCAACAGTCAGGCATGTGAACGCATCATATAACATAATTGTCCGCCCTGGCTGCCGAACCTTGATTTAAGTCAAATTTGCCGACTTGCGCCATCTTAAGAATCCTCAAATCCAGCAGTGACTTGCACTCGCTTGGCGGGATTACCCTCAAATCTTCAACCCACCCCACAGCAAACAGACGCTGTTGGCAGCCAATACTAAGTAAGCTCGCGCTTCGTATTCGGAGGTTGCGCCGGCAGATCCTGCTTTAATGATTCATCACGAAACCACAGCGCGAGCAATTGCCAGGCGATGGAGAGCACAATCGGTCCGACAAACAGCCCGATCATTCCGTGCGCCAGAGTCCCGCCGAAAACGCCAACCAGGATTACCGGCATCGGCGTGCTCAAGCCTTTGGCCATGACAAGCGGCCGCAAAATATTGTCGAGTAGACCGACCAGAACCATGTAGGCGGAAAACAGGGCCGCCATGCCGCTGTCCATCTCGAACCAGCTCCAGACGATAACCGGGATCAGGATGATGCCCGGGCCGATTTGGATAATGCCAAGCAAAAGCACACCGAAACTGATGAGACCCGCTCCAGGAACCCCGCCGAGAAGTAAGCCGATGCCCGCGAGCAACGCCTGAACAATTGCGATTCCGATTACGCCTCGTGAAATGTTACGGATGGTCGCCCCGGTCACATCGACGAACATCTCACCTCGCTTTGCGGCAAGATGCTGAAACAAGTTTTTGATGGAATGGACCAGTCGGGGCCCCGGAATGAACAGAAAACCCGATATGACCGTTGCGACAAGGAATTTGAGCAGGTTGACGCTGACACTACCCGCAGCCGCAAGCATTCCGGCGCCCAGCGGTTTGAGCTGCGGCGCGGCTTGCATGAGCATTTCCCGAAGATTGGTCGAAGCGAGCTGCCACGTCTCGTAGGCATTATTGCCAATCACCGGCCAGGCCTTGACTGATTCGGGAGGCGGCGGAATTGCGATCGTGCCGTCGCTCAACCGCGCACTCAGCATTCGCGCGCTGTCGGCCAAGCTCAGGCCGAGCCATGTCGCCGGACCCAGCATGATAACGAGGCTGCACAAAGTGATTACCGTTGCGGCCAGCGCACGATGCCCGGAAAATTTTACAGAGAGCCACTCGAAAATCGGATATAGCGCGACCGCGATAATGGTGCTCCAGATCAGGATCGTGAGGAACGGCCTGATGAGGATAAAGGCCCAATAAGCAATGAGCCCGAGACAGACGAGCCGAATTGCCGAAACGACGAATGCTTCGTCCGATGTGCCAAACGGCGCGGGCCGAGACTCATCGTCCACCGAGTCGCTCCCTTCTGTCCAAATCTCAGATCGGAGATAGCACGAAGATCAAAAATGAATACTAAAGGCCGCAACAGCTTTGATTTAGATCAAGGTTAGCTCGGCAAGGCTTCAGTACCCGGGTAGTGCTCGACCTTGATTGGCAGCGTGATTTGAAAAATAGCGCCGTTTCCGCTGCCAGCCGACGAGGCTGTGAGCTGGCCACCATGGCGATCGATGATCATTTTGGATATGGCCAAACCAAGGCCCTTGCCCTTCGCTTTCGTCGTGACGAATGCATCGAAGATAGTATCGATCATCCGCGCATCGATTCCCTTCCCGGAGTCCTGTATTGAGATGCCGATTGCGTCCTGCCCGTGACGCTCCGTTAGGATCCGCAAGTACCGCGCGCTCTCCCCCGTTTCCATCGCGTCGATCGAGTTCTGCAAGAGATTGATGACGACCTCCTGCAGTTGGCCCTTGTGAGCCGGGATCGCGGGCATTTCCGGCACAAATTGGGCAAGAATAGTAATGCGATGCCGCTCAAACTGTTCGTGCATGAGCCTCAGCGACTCACGGACAAGTTCGTTTACATCGGTCGGGTGCGGCTCCTGATCATGCCCGAACAGGCCATGAATGTTTTCCAGCACTTCGTTGGCGCGAAAGCTGGCGCCAACGATTTCGCTTAGGATCGCCTGCACCCGCGGGATATCCGAAGGCGCCCGTTCCAGGAATCGGCGCGCCGCCGAACCTTTCGTCACGATCGCGGTCAGAGGTTGTTTCAATTCATGAGAAATGGCGCTGATCGCCGCCCCCACGTTCATCAGCTTATGGTCGCGTTCGCGCTGCAGCATCTTGTTTGCGCGCGCGAGCCGCGCCTCGCTGTTCATGAGGACGATCTCGTGCTGCCGCCGCTCGGAAAACAGCGCCGCCAGGACGAAAGCACCGAGCGTGACAACCAAGATCACTGCCTGCGCTTGCAGTATAAGCTCGTCCCGCGGAAGGCCGGGATCGCCAAAATGGCCAATGCCGAAGATCGTCGCCCAAACCACCGTCAGTGAAACCATGAACGCTCCCGCGGCGGCGAAAACTGGCCGACAGCGAGCGGCAACCCAAAGCAACATCGGAAATAACAGCGCGCCCGGCACCAATGTCTGCCACGGTATATTCGGCAGCGAGATAATTATTCCGGTCATCGCCGAGAGCATTAATAGTGCGGTTGCGCCTTCGATCAATTCGCGGCGGGGCGGAGGATCGCGTGCCGCTGCCGCAAGTCCAATCACGAGTGGGGCAACGGCAATGATGCCGACGGCATCGGATGCAAACCAATGACGCCAGCTGGTGAACATCGAGACGGTTGGACTATGAAACAGTTTGAAGGCGACCGCTCCTCCTATTCCCGAAAGGACAGTGCTGACAATGGCGGCGGCGACGAGGCCAAGCACTTGCTGCAGCCGACTAAGATTGAACTCCGCTTTAAAGTAGTGCTGGATTATTGCCGCCGTGATCAGCGCTTCGGCTGCATTGCATACTCCGAAGGAAGCGCCCGCCCAAAGATCTCGGTCGCCCAACAGATTGGCTCCGACAGTCGACGCGATCACCGCCACTGTCACGGGCAATCGCACCTGCGGACCAAGGGCAATCAAAATTCCTGAAGAAATGCCGGCCGCTGGCCAGAATACGGCGACGCCATCAGGCTGTAAAAGCAAGCCGAGGCTCAATCGAGCCGCGAGGAAATAACCGCAACCCACCGCCGCGGCGAGCCAGACTTCACTCACCCACGACCATGACGAACCGATAGATCTCGACTGCTGCCGGAATAGCACGCCGATTCCCGCCCATGCTGTGTTGCGGTTGCGACAATCACACCAGCCGGGCACATTTTAGGAGGATCAAAAAAACTATTCCATAGTCTTTTGCAGCTTAAATTACCGGGGTGTCCGCTATTGGTTGCGTCAAGCCAGGCGTCTGAATTGTTTGTTTTTGGTCGGGCGCCAAGCGAGAAACTAGTTCACCAGGACCGGCGTGCCGACCCGCACCCGACCGTATAAATCGACGATATCGTCGTTGACGAGACGGATGCAGCCGAACAGGACGTTCGTTCCGATCGTTTTCGGCGCATTGGTCCCATGGATGCGCGACCTATTGTCGCCAAGCTCCAGCACGCGGGCGCCTAGCGGGTTGCCGGGCGCGCCGGCCAGCGTGCCGCTCTGCGCGAGCTTTTGCTTCACCATGTCCGGCGGAGCTTCCCACGACGGCCACTCCGCCATGCTCGCAATGTGTCGCAGACCGACCAGATCGGCGCACTGCCCGCCGATGCCGATGCCATAACGCAAGGCGACACTGTTGGGCTGAACGAGGTAGAGGAAGTGCTGCAACTTATCGATGATCACCGTGCCGACCGGCTGCAGCGTGCGATAGAATGTCGGCTGCCGGCGAAAAACATAAGATTGGTCGGCGTCCATCGGACCGCCGTCTATTCCGGGCGGGATATCGCCGTCCTTGGTCGCAAGTGCAGTATTGGCGTTGACCCTACTTGCCGGCGCGCGCGAAAGCAGGCTCGCGGACTGGTGACTGGGCCAAAAAGCGTAGGCTCCCGCGCATAAAGCCGCGACGACGAGGACGAAGGCGATCGAGACGGGCCGGCGCCAGCGCAAAGATCCGAGCAACGGCGATTGATCCGGTTCGGCCGGCAGCGCCGCGGAATCGTTATCGGCGCTCTCGCTGCGCGCTCTCTCGGCCTCGATGCGCTTGATTGCGGCTTCGAGCGCAGCCAATTCACGGGCTATTTCGGCCTGCGTTGGCTGGGGGCGCCGAGCAGGCATCTCGCTCGCCAGTGTGCGCCGGGCGCGATCATAGAGATTACCACGCCAGCTCCTATCGCTCGCTTCGGATGCGTCGATGGCGCGCGACAGGATTGCGTAGTAGTCAACCATCGGCTCGGCCTCGCATGTCGACATTAATTCCGAGACTCGGAGCCAATGGCAACATGCAGCAGGCGCGCTTAACCGCGTTCCTAGTCCATAATGTGATAGCCGCCATCGATATACAGCGTTTCGCCAGTGATCAGCCGCGCGGCATCGTGGGCAAGAAACGCTGTCGCGACGCCGACATCGTCGATGCTGACCAGACTCCTCGCCGGCGCTTTGGCTTTGGCTTTGTCCAGCAATGCGTCAAATTCCGGTATTCCGGAGGCGGCCCGCGTCGCCAGCGGGCCGGGCGAGATCGCATGCACGCGGATGCCCTTCGGGCCGAGTTCGGCGGCAAGGTATCGCACGGCACTCTCCAGTGCCGCCTTGGCCACGCCCATGATGTTGTAGTTCTTCACCACCATTTGGCTGCCGTAATATGTCATGGTGAAGAGCGTGCCGCCCTTGCGCATCAACGGTTCGGCCAGATGCGCCATGCGAATGAAGGTCCAGCACGATACGTCGAGCGTAGTGAGGAAACCTTCGCGTGACACATCGACAACGCGGCCCTGCAATGCCTCTTTGGGCGAGAAAGCGATCGAGTGCACGAGAAAATCGAGCTTGCCCCATACATTGGCAATCTTTTCGAATACGGCCTCCATTTGACCGGCGGTGCGAACGTCAAGCGGCATCACGATCGGAGCCTCAAGCGCCTGGGCCAGAGGCTCAACATATTTTTTCGCTTTGTCGTTCAGGTAAGTCACGGCAAGCTCTGCGCCCAATGCCCGAAATGCCTTGGCGCAACCCCAAGCGATCGACTGATCGTTGGCGATGCCGACGATCAGCCCTTTCTTGCCGTCGAGAAGCTTGGCCTCCACTGCTGGCAACTTCACGGAGTTCCCCGGTTTTTCGAATGGTGCGGCCTTGGTCTGCAGATAGTGCTCGGCGATCTTCTTGAGTTCACGAAAAGCCTGACGCCGGTCCTTGGCATCATTCAGATGCGCAATTTCTTGCCCGTTGACACGCAAGCGGCCTTCGCCCCACGGCGCAACATTAATTGCAAGCTTGTCCGCTCCGACAATCGCCATGAACTCTTGAACGGTCGCTCCTTTGCCGACCGCCAAGTCGCCATTCGATTTCCAGTCAACTTTGCTCATGCTCATTGATCGAATCCTTCATTCGACGGCTCACCGTTTGTGACGCGTGCTGCTGGTGGCGACCGCGGCTGTTCCGCGATGTCAGACGCATAAAGCCCTCTCCGGCCCGGGCCTGGTTTGATTTAAATCAAAGATCGCCCTGCCTATCGCCCTACAAAAGCTTTTCAATCGCACGGGCTTTCACAATGAAAACGGTTTCCGCAGCGGATGCCGTTGCTCTGATCCCGAACGGTGCGACTCTCATGATCGGCGGGTTTATGGGCGTCGGCACGCCCGAGCGTCTGATCGATGAACTGGTGCGTCAGAGTAAACGCAACCTCACGGTGATAGCCAACGACACGGCGGTGCCCGGGTGCGGTATCGGCAAGCTTGTGGACGCCGGACTTGTCAGCCGAACCATCGCGAGTCACATCGGCCTCAATCCTGAAACCCAAAAACTGATGATCGCGGGCAAAATGGCCGTCGATCTCATTCCTCAGGGTACGCTGATCGAGCGCATTCGGGCCGGCGGTTTTGGACTGGGCGGTGTGCTGACACCGACCGGAGTCGGGACGATTGTCGAAGAAGGCAAACAGAAGGTTCAAATCGACGGCAAGACCTATCTCGTCGAAACAGCACTCCATGCCGAATTCGCATTGATCGATGCATTCCTCGCCGATTATCTGGGCAATCTTTCCTATGCTTTGACGGCGCGAAATTTTAATCCGGTCATCGCCATGGCGGCGGACACGACGATTGTGACCGCCGAGCATATCGTTCCGGTCGGACTGATTGCGCCCGACCACGTGGTAACGCCGGCGCCGCTGATCGACTATCTGGTGACAAACTGATGAGCGCCATGGATCCGCAAACCATCATTGCCAAGCGCATTGCGCAGGAGTTGCGGTCCGGCATGCTGGTCAATCTCGGCATCGGGATTCCGACCATGGTGGCGAACTACGTGCCGAGCGAGGTGCACGTATTCTTCCAATCGGAGAACGGCCTGATCGGCACGGGGTCGATACCCGAGCCGGGGATGGGACACCGGCTCCTTACCGACGCGGGCGGCCGTCCAGTGACGGCGTTGCCGGGCGCGTGCACCTTCGACAGCGCCATGTCATTCGGGCTCATTCGCGGCGGGCATGTCGACATCACCGTGCTCGGTGCCCTGCAGGTGGACGCGCATGGACTTCTGGCGAATTGGATGATTCCGGGAAAGATGGTCCCGGGGATGGGCGGGGCGATGGACTTGGTCACCGGCGCCAAGCGCGTGATCATCGCAATGCAGCACACCGCGAAGGGCAAGCCGAAAATCGTTACCAAATGCACGCTGCCGCTGACTTCCGCCCGGTCGGTCGATCTCGTCGTCAGCGAATTGGCCGTTATTGAATTCGCCGGCGGTCGCGCAACACTCCTGGAAACCGGGCCCGGCGTGTCGGTCGAGCAGGTGATCGCCGCCACCGAGGCTCAATTGGCGATCCCAGCTAACGTGGCGGAGATGCGTCTGTGAATCGGCGACGCTTCAAAAACCTGACCAGCGATCGTTATGCAGCCACGAGCAATCGTACAAACGAAACAATTCTGTCACAGGTGTCACGCGAATTTTACTCGCGCATTTTGTAGAACGTCGTATGCTTCGATCAGCGGCGGAGGCACTTTGACGTGATGAGGGTCGTGCCTTGCGCAATCCATTAAGTGACAACATCCGCGACTGTTATCGCCACGCCGAACATTGCCGGCGCCGCGCGAAAGAGCAGAGCGATCCCCTTTTGCGGCAAGACTTTCTGGACTGTGAGCGGCGCTGGCTCTTGCTGGCGCGTGGCTACAAATTAGCCGAACGTATGGAAGCATTGTCCAAAGGTTTACCGGCTGGCAAGCGCGTCAAAGTGGCAGCCTGAAAAACCGCAAAACTCACCATTCGTGACGGCTGTTACGCCGAATCTCGGCGACCAGATGACCGCGGTTTCTCAAACCTCCGGCGTTAATTCCCTTACCCAGAAAATCGACGCGAAAACGCCGGCGCTCCGAGCTGATCCGGCGTTCCGAACTTGATCTGAATCAAAGTACGCGCCGAAAATAGGACGTTTGATGTCCGCTGGAGCGTTATGCGACCCTGCGGTGCGTGCAAATGGTATTGGGGACAATCCGAGTACTGATCCTTGCGCTTTTGTTTCTGGCGCCAATCGCTGCGGCGGCGCAGACGCCCGAGACGTCTGCAGCCCAATCGCAGCTGTTGAAGCCTGAGGAGCTTGACCAGCTCGTGGCGCCGATTGCGCTCTATCCGGACACTCTGCTGGCCGAAGTGCTCATGGCCTCCGCTTACCCGATTGACATCGTCCAGGCCGAACGCTGGCTGCAATCTCACAAGAATCTCAAGGGAGATCAGTTGAAGGCTGCAATTGCTAAAGAGGATTGGGACGACAGCATCAAATCGTTGGTGGCTACGCCGGAGGTTCTCGCAATGATGAGCGAGAAACTCGACTGGGCCGAGAAGCTGGGTGATGCGGTTGTTGCGCAGCAGCCTGATGTGATGGATGCGATACAGCGCTTGCGCGCAAAAGCTCAAGCAAACGACAAGCTCACATCGACCAAGCAACAGACTGTCACGGTCAATGAGGTGCAAGGCAAACGGGTCATTGCCATCGCGCCGACGGACCCGGAAACGGTTTACGTGCCCTATTACGATCCCGCAGTGGCTTACGGCGCATGGCCTTATCCGGACTACCCGCCCTATTACTGGCCGCCACCACCTTATATCGGCTACGGCCTCCTCGCGACCGGAGTTGCCTTCGGCGCCGGCTGGGCGCTTGGCAATTGGTGGTCAGGAGGCTATTGGGGCGGCAACATCAATTGGAGCGGCGGCGGCAACAACATCAACATCACCCCGCCCGGGAATCGGCCGGCACATCCGATCAGCGGCGTCGGCAACGGCAACAGATGGCAGCCGCGGGTCGACCATCGGCAGAACGCCGGAAATCGAGGTCAGCGCGACTTCCGCGGCAACCGCGGCCAACAAGTCCTCAATCCTGGCGCCAAGCCTGGCAATAGACCCGCTGCCGGCAACAAACCTGGCAACAGGCCTAGCGCTGGTAACAAACCTGGCAACAGGCCCAGCGCCGGTACCAAGCCCGGCGGCGGCCGAACCAATGTCGGCAAAGGCCACCGTCCCAGCCAAGGAGCAAGGACCGCGCATCGCGGCGGTCAACGCCCAAGCGCCAACGCGCGACCGTCGCA
>JBAQBC010000411.1:0-4952 GCA_049286035.1 Xanthobacteraceae bacterium | reverse complement strand
GCGGTGTTGCAAGCCGATAAGACCACCCAGTCGGCGTCGAGTTTAAGCGCGAGAATTTTCTCCATGGTCAGGAGTCCGTCGCCCTTGACGCCGGCGACTTCGGGCGCGGTGAGCGCCAAAGCCGGCTGCGTCAGGCCGTCGAGATCGCCGGGCACCAGGCCATGGGTTGCGAAAGCGACGATCCGGTAACGCGCCAGATCGAGCGTTTCGACATTCTGCTCGTTGGCCGCCTTGCCGAGATAGAGCGCCTTGGCGGGATCGACGTCGAGCGCGTTCGCCATCGAGATCAATTCATAACGAGTATCGGCCAGACGCGGCAGCATGCCCAATGTGGCAGCGTCAGCTTCTTCGGTGTGCGGCGAGGCGCGTAGCCGCAGCGGAATGCCGCGTGTGACGTTTTCGGCGTCGGCGCTGAGCGCGGCCGAAGCCACTTGCACCGGGGCGGCCTGTTCGCTTTCGGCTTCCGCGGCTTCCTCGGAATTGAAATAGGGATCGCCGAAACCGATCAGCTTGTCGCGCGCCGGCGAGCCGCGCGGCAGCCGCCGCAACGTGACGATTGCCGAAGCCGAGGGCACGACGGTGACGGCGTGGCTGCGCGCAAGCCAGGCGACATTGCGATAATTCGCAAACAGCGGTTTGGCGGCGGGATCGATCTGCGTAGGTGCGGTCGGCAACAGACTGAGCGGCAGTTCGCCCAGTGCCCCGTTGGTTACGACGATCAAGTTCTTGGCCGGCTGCCACGCCGCTTCGACCGGTTTTAACAACAGCGTGTAAAGCTCGTAACCCAGCGCCACGTCAAACGCCGGAATTTCCGAGACCATGCTGACTTGCGGCTCGAGCGCCTGGCGCAGCTGGCGGACTTTGCCTTCAAGGTCGAGCGCGGTCGCCGGCACGCTGGCAAAGGCCACCTCACCGTCCCTGGGCACCGCCCAGACGAAGCTCGCGTTCTGTCCGAAATAATAGGACAAGAGCGCCTCGCCGGGCCGCAGCGCGTTCTTTATTTCATCGACGCTTGGCGGCTTCGGATCGATCAGATCGGCATAGGACGGAAAGCGCCGCTTGATATCCTGCTGCGCGGTTTTACGGTCGGCACGGAGCTTTTCGATTGTCGCCGCGGTTGCGCGCACCGTCTGCTCGTCGCGCTGATCGAACGGCAAGGCCAACAGATTGTTGAGCGTGCCGAGCGCCGCGCTGATCTGTTTGCCGAGATTCTGCTCGTTGCGCACCAGCTCGGCCAGCGCGGAATCCTTCGCCACCATGCGCGCGCTGGCATCGGCCAAGGCCTTCTGCACGGAGCGGCCGCGGATGGCGTCGGCAAGCGCAAACGTCTCGACGGCGACGTCGTTCGACTTGGCGTTCGCACTGGCATTCGAGCTGGCCGCGCCGCGAGCGAGCACGCCGATATAGGATTCGACAATCCGCTGCAGCCGCGCGCTGCGCGCGGCGACAACCGTCGGGTCGTCTTCATCGGCGTTTTCCCGCGTCGCCGCCATCAGAACTGGAATCGCAGCCTTGAATTCGCGGATCGCATCGGCGTCGCGGCCGGCGCGGGCATAGCCGATCGCCAGCGTTCCATGGGCCGCGGCGGTGTCGAAACTGTTGGCGCCGGTGCGCGCGGTTTGCTGCTTGACGAGCGCATTAGCCGCGGCGATTCCGGCTTCGACCTGGCCCGATGCATAGAGCGCCGCGATGCGCGAGCCGTTCAGTTCGAATACTTCGCGCTGCTGCGGCGGCCATTGCGCCATGGCCTTGTCGAGCTGCGCATAGATCTCGCCGGCTTCCTTCATCTTGCGCTGCAGCACCAGAATATTGCCGAGATTGGAAAGGATCGCCGCGCTCTGCGCCGCTTCGTCGGCGACGCCGATCGTGCGCTGGACGTCGAGCGCGGAGCGCCCCAGCCTTTCGGCTTCCCTGTAGCGCCCCTGCTCGACCAGAATCCCGGCGAGCCCGATGATGAAATATGGCGTGGTTGGTGTGTATTTGCCCTGCGCTTTTAGAATGCCGAGCAGCGCGCGGCGCCCGTCCGCTTCGGCGGCAGCGAGCTTGCCCTGCTTCATCTCGTTGCGCCCGATTGACAACAGATAGCCGTCGGCGGCCTGAAGCACCTGCTCGCGCGGCGGCACCGGCGGATCGTAACGCGCCAGATCTTTGACCACCGCGCGCTGAAAAGCCTCGGCGCGCCGGTACGCCCCCTCGGCCTCGGCATATTGGCCGCGGGCCTCGAAGATCAATCCGCGCGCGGCGTCGGCGTCCGCCTCCCAGCCATGGCCGTAGATCGGATAGGCGGCGCTCCATTTGGGATTGGGACTGCCGCGCGCTTCTTGCACCATGGTTTGGGCGCGGCTGGCGTAGGCGTTGGCCTGACTGACATCGCCCATCGAGACCTGGAGCTGCGCAATCTCCGTGAGCGATTTGATAATGGTCCCTCGACGGCCGATCACCTCGCCTTCGTTGAGCTGGGCTTGCAGCATGGCGTTCGCGTCTTTTGGATCGCCGATCGCCTTGTATTGCATCGCGACCAATCGCCGGGTGCGCGCCAAAAACCGCAGATCCATGCCGCGCTTGCCGATTTCGAGCGCCTGCAAGCCATCGGCGAGCGCGTCCTTGTTGCGCGCGAGCAAAGCGCGCGCGGCGGCGCGATCAAATAAAAACTCGGCTAACTTTGGGCCGGTCAAACCGCCTGGCGACGCGTCTGCCGTAGCTTTGCGCTTGGCGATCTGCGCCTCGTCCGGCTTCTCGCTATCGAGGATCGCGGTGATGTCGGCAATCGTGCGCGGCGGCGCGACGAAAGAGGTGCGAATTTCGAGCGGCACGTCGGGAGCCGCAGTCGTGTCCTTTGGCGCAGAGGGGGCGGCAACGCCGGCAGCCTGTCTCTGTTCCTCACGCAACACGCAGGGGCGCACGTAAACGGCGCCGCAGGCCTGCCGCGCTTTCTCCAGTTCGGGACCGACCGCGCTGCGCGGATCACCGATCTTGCCGCGCACGCAGGCGCGCAATTCCTCCATGTGCGCTTGCCGGCACGATTCGATGATTTGCTCGTGCGAAGCGGCAAACGCGTTTGGCAGCGAAGCGACGATCGCTAATGCGGCGCAGAGAGCCGTCGCGAGACTGCGGCACGCGTTGAGCCGGTCGGGCATGCGTTTTCCCAGCACAGGGGCCAAGGGATACGTGTCACCGCGGGCTGATTTTAGATGGTCAGAGCGTCGCCAACAAGGCCGGGAATTGGCGAACGGTGATTAGCGAATGGCGAATAGCGAGTGGGAATATTCGATTCACCGCTCATCCCTCGCCACTCACTACTGGCTACTCTCGATTTTTGATCACTCAATCACTTCGTCGGCAAGGGACAATACGTTGTTTGGCACGGCAAAATCCATCGCTTTGGCAGTCTTCGTGTTGATCACGAACAGATAGCGAGTCGGGACCTCGACCGGCAGGTCAGCGGGCCTGGCGCCTTGAAAGATTCGGGCCGCGAGTGCGGCAGCGCGATCGAACGATTCCATGGCGTCCGCACCATAAGACATCAAGCCACCGTCCCGCGCCATAAAATCCTGCTCATATATCGCCGGCAGTCTGTGCTCGAGTGCGAAATCAAAGACCCGCTTGCGATTGAGAAGAGTGAGCGAGTCAGTGACCATCAAAATGGCGTCAGGCGTGTCGTTGGTCATCGCCGCAAACGCTGCATTGAAGTCGTCCGGTTCACGAACGCCCAGCGGCTGCACGGTCAGTCCCAGCTCCTGCGCGGCCTTTGCCGATGCGTCATAGCGTTGCGTCATCCCGCGGTCGTCTTTGTTCCAGAGCATCGCGACGCGGCGAAGCTCAGGCGACACAGCCTTCAACAATCCAAGGCGCTTGGTTGACAGAGCGGCAGCGTCATCGGCTATTCCCGTCACATTGCCACCGGGATGCGCTAAGCTGTCGACAAGCCCGGTGACAACAGGATCACCCGAGCCGCTCGCGATAACGGTCGGAACACCGGACGCCTTGGCGGCTGCAGCGGCGGGATAGCTGACTGTGACCACAACATCGACATTAGCGGTTTTCAATTCCTGCATCAGGTTCGGCACTTGGCTGACCTTGCCAGCCGCGCCCCGCGATTCATAAACGAGGTTGTCGCCTAGTTTGAAACCGCGCTTTTCGAGGCCATCGATCAGTATTTTTCCCGAGCCGGCGTTCGGCGGGATCGGGGGGCCAACAGTCAGTGTACCAATACGATACGTCTTTGCATTGGTCTGCGCTAAGACGCCAAAAGGCATTTCTCCCAGCGCACTTCCAAGAATCTGCAAAAAAAGACGCCGTTTCATGGATTTTCGCCTTGGCTATGTGATTGTCGCAAAGCCGGTCAGTTGAAGATAACACAAAAAGTGGCGATGAATTCCGGGATTCCAGTTTCCATAGCCGCAATCCAACTCCCGCTAAGTGCCAACAACAGGCGCAATCGTGCCGTTAGACCTCCTTCGCATCTGTGCCGCGCGTCACAAAGAATTCTCTCACGCTTTGAGTCGAGAATCCTAGGTCCCGACCTTGATCTCGGCCACAAGCCCGCGCAGCGCCGCGATCACGCTCAGTGGCACAATGCGCCCGGTGCGCGGATTCTCGGACGGAATGCCTTCGATCGCCATGGAGAAGCGCGCGGTGTCGGCATCGACCTCGATGCGGTGGGTGTTGCGGGACAGCGCGGGATCGGCCCAGATTTCGAGCCGCGTCTTGTCCGGCCCGATGCCGGCGAGACTGAGCGCCGCGGCGACATTGACATTGGCCGGAAAGCCGCGCGCGCCTTCCCGCGCGCTGCCGTCGAAGATTTTCGCCGGCGCTTCGAGATCTTTGAGCGAAATGCCGCGCTCGACCAGATAAGGCGCGCCCTCAAGGCCGCTCGGCGGCTTGCGCGTCACCATGGTCACGGAATGAATCGTGCCTTCGGCGGCGGCGCGCACCGCGTCGAGGCCAAGGAG
>JBAQBC010000410.1:0-1570 GCA_049286035.1 Xanthobacteraceae bacterium | reverse complement strand
GGCCCTGATCGAGGAAGCGGTGGCGCCGCACCGCAATTTCGGCGTTTCAATCGTAGTCGCTTACCCGCCCAACCGGGCCGGTGAACCGGCCGGAGAGCGTAATCCGGCAATCCGTTACGGCCTCGGCAATCTGATCGAAAATGCGGTGGATTTCGCCCATAGCCGGGTGGAGGTCGCCGCCCACTGGACGGCGGAGGAGGTCAGCATCACCATCGGCGATGACGGGCCTGGCTTTGCTCCCGAAGTCGTCGATCGGCTCGGCGCGCCCTACGTTACCCATCGCCGGCCCGGACCCCGCGGTTCGGACGCCGACGAAACCGCACTGTTTGGGCTCGGGCTCGGCTTTTTTATCGCCAAGACGCTTCTGGAACGCTCCGGGGCCAAGCTCGCGCTGATCAATCAGGCGCCGCCGCTGCACGGCGCCACCATCACCGTGACCTGGAACCGGGAGGATTTTGAAAGTTCGCTCGCACCGCCACCACTTGAGGCCGAGGCTGTCTCTTCATAACTGTGAGTGACCAGCCGGGACGGTACCAAAACAGGGACGAGGCCAACCCGGTTTGCAAGTCTTATTCGCAAGTCCTAGGGTTGGAAACTGCGATGAACGATGCCGGATCAAGCGCGATGCCGACCGAGCGTTCGCTTCTGATCGTTGAGGACGACAAGTCGTTCCTGCAGCGCCTGGCCCGCGCCATGGAAGGCCGCGGCTTTACGGTAACGACCGCTGAATCGGTCAGCGATGGTCTTCTCCAAGTCGAAAAAGCCGCGCCCGCATTTGCGGTCGTCGATATGCGGCTCGGCGACGGCAACGGTCTCGATGTTATTTCGGCCATGAAGAAGCGCCGCCCGGAAGCGCGCGCCATCATTCTCACCGGCTACGGCAATATCACGACCGCGGTGAATGCGGTGAAGCTTGGTGCGGTCGACTATCTGGCCAAACCGGTCGATGCCGACGATGTCGCCGCGGCCTTGCTCGCTCTCGACAACAAAAAGATCGAGCCACCGGAAAATCCGATGTCGGCCGACCGTGTCCGCTGGGAGCACATCCAGCGCATTTATGAATTGTGCGGCCGCAACGTTTCGGAAACCGCGCGCCGCCTCAACATGCACCGCCGCACGCTGCAGCGTATCCTGGCCAAGCGCGCTCCCAAATAATTCGGTCGCTGTCCGCGCAGTTGCCTTGACGGGCCAGGCTCGCGCCGTTGTTTGAGCATGATCTTTTCCGAAAACCGACGTCCACTTTTCGGGATCATGCTTTAGAGCTCGCCGTTATAAGGTCCTTGCGGATCGGCAACCGCCTGCAGCCGCAGCGCCGCCGCATGGGCAAAGCGCAAGGTCACCGATCTGCGGGTTGCGGCAGGAATGCGCTGCTCCGGCGCTTCGCTCACGATCGAAGCCCCGAACGCGTCGGCGACGATCAGCCCGGCCTCAGAGGGGAAAATATCGCCAGGCACCCCGGCATGCGTGGCGAAGAACAACCGATCGCAATGCCGCCGGTAGTCCATCCATTTTTGATCGGCTCGGAAATCGGCCACCGAGGATTTTATCTCGACAATGATGATTTCACCGT
>JBAQBC010000409.1:0-7439 GCA_049286035.1 Xanthobacteraceae bacterium | reverse complement strand
GATTTGCCGACGACGGCAGCGCGTCTTTCGACCAGGCAAGCGCCGAGGCTGGGACCTGCCTGGTGCGCATGCAGCGGATCGCCGAGCTCTTAGTGGTCGAAGACGACGGGCACTGCGGCGGATCGTTCGTGACCTTCACCGGATTTTACCGGCGCAAGAATTAAAAAAATTGGCTGAGCGAAATTCAACCTTCGGCCTCGAGAGACTTTGGCAGATTGAACGACTGCAGTTCATTTGGGCGCGGATCGAATTTCGCGGGCGCGCCGGAACCGAAGCATTTTATTTTCGCCGCGTAATGGGCGCCGTAGCGCGAGCCTTCGTACAGTGTGCGGGAATATGTGCGAGCGTGCGCGAGCAAATGCCGCCGGCCGGCTTTGTTGTAATGCAGACGCACCATCTGACGACATATGGGACATTCTGCATTGAGCGGGTGAAGCCGCCGCCTGGCCAGAAGCTTTATTAGCTCGATCGCCCATACGCCGAGAATACGCATGGGTCCCTCCCCGTAACTCGTTAGTGAGCGGCGTTCCCAGACTGACGCCTACCATTGAATTGGCCGCTAAACGAAAAAAATGGCGCGGTCGCGGCGGGCTTTGGCCGGGCGGTGGAAAAAGCAGGCTGATCGATTGCTGGCGTGAGTAATTTTCACGCTCAGTGCCGTCCGAACAATTTGTCGAGCAGCCACGAGTCGAGTCCGCCGCCGTTATCCGGCCGCGCGCTCGACTGTTCGCCGACCGGAGCCGGCGGGACAGCCGCCGGCGCACCGAATGGCGCACCAAACGGCGCACCGAACCAGCCCGGCTCGGCAAGGCCCGGCAGCGGCGCCGGTGCCTGGCGAGACAGCGCGGTGCGCATGAAGCGGCTCCAGATTTCGACCGGCAGCCCGCCGCCGACCGCGCGTTTGGTCGGGGTATTGTCGTCATTGCCGAGCCAGATGCCGGCGACCAGCCGCGAGGTGTAGCCGATGAACCAGGCGTCGCGGAAATCCTGGCTGGTGCCGGTCTTGCCGGCGGCCTGCCAGCCGGGAAGGCTCGCCGCGCGTGCGGTGCCGCTCACCACCGTCTCGTGCAGCATCGTGTTCATCATCCCGACATAGCGGGCGTCGACAATGCGCCCGAGCGGTTGCTGGGTGCGGCCGTACAGCGTCTTGCCGTCGGCGCTGCGTATCCGCTCCACCACATGCGGTGACACCGCAATCCCGCCACTGGCGAAGGTGGCGTAGGCGGAGACGAGTTCGAGCGGCGAGACTTCCGAAGTGCCGAGCGCAATCGAGGCGTTTGGTTCCAGCATCGAAGCGATACCGAGCCGGTAGGCGGTCCGCACCACCGCCTGCGGGGTGAATTCGAGCGTGAGCCGCACCGATACCGTGTTGAGCGAATCGGCGAGCGCCTGGCGCAGCGTCACCGGGCCGAGATATTGCCGCTCGTAATTTTCCGGCCGCCAGCCCTTCACCGTGATCGGCGCGTCATCGCGCACGGTGTCGGGCGTAAGCCCGTGTTCGAGCGCGGTGAGATAGACAAAGGCCTTGAACGCGGAGCCGGGCTGGCGCTTGGCCTCGACCGCCCGGTTGAATTGGCTCTGGCTGTAATCGCGCCCGCCGACCAGCGCCCGCACCACGCCGTCCGGCGTCATCGCCACGAGCGCGCCTTCGCCGATATTGAGCCTGTCGCCTTTCTGGTTGAGCGTATCGGCCAGCGCATGCTCGGCGGCGTTCTGCACAACCGGATCGATGGTGGTGTCGACGACAATGTCTTCCTCGAATTTGCCGATCAGATCGTTGACCGCATCCATCACCCAGTCGGCGACGTAATTGACCGACCCGGCGGCAGCCTGCTTGATCGCGTGCGCCGGATGCGCGAGCGCCAGCTTGGCCGCGCCCGGCGCGATCATCTTCAACTCCGTCATGTCGGCGAGCACGATCGCGGCGCGGCGCTCGGCGCCTTGCGGATTGTGGTTCGGCGCAAGCCGCGACGGCGCTTGCACGAGGCCGGCGAGCATCGCCGCTTCGGCAAGCGTCAATTGCCGCGCCGATTTGGCGAAATAGCGCTGGCCTGCGCCTTCGATGCCGTAGGCGCCGGCGCCGAAATAGACGCGATTGAGATAAAGCTCGAGGATCTGCCTCTTGGAATATTTATGCTCGAGCCACAGCGCCAGAACGATTTCCTGAAGCTTGCGGGTGACGGTGCGTTCCTGGGTGAGGAACAGGTTCTTGGCGAGCTGCTGGGTGATGGTCGAGCCGCCCTGCGCGGTGCCGCGGTGAAGCACGTCGGTGACGAGCGCGCGAGCGATACCGAACGGATCGACGCCGTGATGGGTGTAGAAGCGGCGGTCCTCGATCGCGATAAACGCGTTCGGCACGTAATCGGGCAATTCGCCGATCGGCACCGCGGCGCCGCCCATGTCGCCGCGCGTCGCCAGCGTTGCGCCGTTGTCGCCGAGGATGAGCACCGACGGCGGCCGCTTGGGAATTTCCAGCGACTGGATCGGCGGCAGATGAATGAAGATAAAGACCAGCAGGCCGATAGCGGCGATCAACGCCCACAGCGCGAACACCGCGCCCCAGTAGAGCGTGCGGCGAAGTACGACGCGGCGTCGGCCCGCGCGCTTGCGTTTGCGCGGCGAAGGATCGTTGTGGCCGCGGCGCCGCCGCGGCGATGGCGAAGCAGCGGGTTTTCTGGGGCTCTTGTTTGGGACCTCGGACGGCGCGCCGACGCGGTCCTCCGCTGACAGCTCCAGGTCGAGGCTGGCGCCGCCCGCGCGCTTTCGTCCCTCTCGCCAAGCCATTGACCCGTCCCCGGTGCGCTCACCAGCGCCGGGGCATGACCCCGAAAAGTGCTTAGCGGTTTTCGGGAAAGGTCATGCCCCAATAAACCTCACCGTAATTTGCCGGGTTTAAGGGGGGGTTACTGGGCTATTTCCCGTCACCCTGAGGTGCGAGCCCAACGGGCCCGGCCCGAAGTGACCGGCCCGATGACGAGCTCCGCGAGCCTCGAAGGGCGACCGGCCACAGCCCTGGGCCGCACCCTTCGAGGGCCGCTTCGCGGCCGCCTCAGGATGACGGCCATCTGTCACCCCGCCGCTTCTTTTGCCGGCTTGGTGTCGGCTGCCGGCGTGGCGAACAAGGCGAGCAGCGGCCGCTTGATCGCCGCCTGCCGTGTCGGCGTCGTGATCTGCGCGCCGGTCAGATCGGTGACGTAAAACACGTCGACCACCCGCTCGCCGAAGGTCGCGACATGGGCCGAGGCGATATTGAGATTGAGCTTCGACAGCGTCGTGGTCAGTTCGTAGAGCAGCCCCGGCCGGTCGAGCCCGGTGACTTCGACCACGGTGTAACGGTTCGACCATTGATTGTTGACGGTGACTTCCGGCTCGATGGCGAAAGCCTTGAGCCGCCCCTTCGGCGGCGCGCGCTTGGCGACGGTCTCGGGCAATTTCAATTCGCCGCGCACCGCTTTCTCGATGGCGTCGCCGATTCGCGCCGCGCGCCGCGCCTCGTCCTCGTCGCGGTCGAATTCGCGCGACACCGCGATGGTGTCGAGCGCGAGCCCGTCGGTGCTGGTATAGATCTGCGCGTCAACGATATTGGCGCCGGCGAGCGCACAGGCGCCGGCGATGATCGAGAGGAGCCACGGATGATCCGGCGCGAACACGGTAAGCTCGGTGACGCCGCGCGACGCATCGAAGCCGACTTGGGTGGCAAGCTTTTTCCCGGTCGCCTCGGTTGCGCGCACGAAGCGGGCGTGGTCGAGCTTGTGCGGCAGGTCGACCTTGAGCCAATAGGCCGGATAGTGCCGCTCGATATAGGCATCGAGCTCGGCCGCCGGCCAATCCGCCAGCTCGGCGCGAAATTCGGCTTGCGCGTGGGCGACGCGCTGCGCGCGATTGACCTCGGAGAAGCCGCCGGTGAGCACCGGTTCGGTCTCGTAATAAAGCGTGCGGATGAGCTGCGCCTTCCAGCCGTTCCACACGCCGGGGCCGACCGCGCGGATGTCGGCGGTGGTGAGAATCGTCAGTAGCTTCAGCCGCTCCAGCGATTGCACGACCGCGGCGAAATTCTCGATGGTCTTACGGTCCGACAGGTCGCGCGATTGCGCCAGGGTCGACATCACCAGATGAACTTCGACCAGCCAGGCGACGAGTTCGGTGTCGGTCGCGCTCAAGCCCAAGCGCGGACCGAAGCGGCGGGCAAGCCGCGCCCCGGCGATGGAGTGATCCTCGACGCCGCCCTTGGCGATGTCGTGCAGGAATAATGCGACGCACAGCACGGCGCGATGCTGGGGCTGGATCGTCTTTATCAACTCGCTCGCCAACGCCGTTTCCGGGTTGTCGCCGCGCGCGATCTCGTTGAGCATGCCGATGCAGCGGATCAGGTGCTCGTCGACCGTGTAGTGATGGTACATGTTGAACTGCATCATCGCGACGATGCGGCCGAACGCTTGCACGAAGGCGCCGAGCACGCCGGCTTCGTTCATGCGGCGCAGCACGATCTCCGCCGTGTCTTGAGCGGTCAGGATTTCCAGGAACAGGCGATTGGCTTCGGCGTCGTCGCGCACTTTCCGGTCGATCAGCTTGAGCGAACGCGTCGCCGTGCGCAGCGCTTCGGGATGAAATTCGAGATTGTGCTGCTGCGCCAGCCGGAACATCCGGATCAGATTGACCGGATCGCGCCGGAACACGTCGGCGCGCGCGATATTGATGCGGTTATTGTCGACGACAAAGTCGTCGCTCAATTTTTTCGGACTCGGCGCCGGGCGCAACCGCGCCATCATCCGGCTCAATACCGGCGCCGGCTTGGCCTGCCGCTCCTCGAGCCCGGCGCAGAGGATGGCGGTCAAATAACCGACATGCTTGGCGGTGAGGAAATAATGCTTCATGAAGCGCTCGACATCGCGCAAGCCGGGATGCGCGGTATAGCCGAGCCGCACCGCGATATCACGCTGGATATCGAACGACAGGCGCTCTTCGGCGCGGCCGGCTGCGAAATGCATGTTGCAGCGGACCGACCACAAGAAATCCTCGCAGCGGCGGAACAGATTGTATTCGTCGCGGTCGAACACGCCGCGCTCGATCAGTTCTTCCGGCTCGCGGACGCGGTAGACGTATTTGGCGATCCAGAACAACGTGTGCAGGTCGCGCAAACCCCCTTTGCCGTCCTTGACGTTCGGCTCGACCACGTAGCGAAACTGGCCGGCGCGGCGATGGCGCTGCTCACGCTCGGCGAGCTTGGCGGTGACGAATTCCGCGGCGCTGCCTTGCGCCACTTCCTTGTCGAAGCGGGCGGTCAGCTCGTTGTACAGCCTGACGTCGCCAAACAAATACCGCGACTCAAGGAGCGCGGTGCGGATGGTCATATCCGCCTTGGCCTGGCGGATCGATTCATCGACCGAGCGCGTGGCGTGGCCGACTTTTAACCCCATGTCCCATAGGCAATAGAGCAGGGCTTCGGCGATGGATTCGCCCCACGCGGTCTGTTTGTAGGGAAGCAGAAACACAAGATCGATGTCGGAGCCCGGCGCCAGCAATCGGCGACCGTAGCCGCCGGTCGCGACCACCGCCATGCGTTCGGCCTCGGACGGCACCCGCGACGGGTAGAGCTCGCTGCCGGCAAACTCGAACAGGATGCGGATGATCTCGTCCTGCATCACAGCGAGCCGCTCGGCGCAGCGCCGGCCATGGCGATCCTTGAGCAAGAGATCCTCGGCGCGGGCGCGGGCTTGCGTGAGCGCCGTTTTGAGCCGCTGGGCGACGGCGGTGCGTAACTCGCGCTCGCGCCCGGCGTGCCGCTCGGCCAGCGCTTTAAGATCGGCGGCGAGCGCCGCCGGGTCGATTAATTCACTGGCGGTGCGCGGCGATCGTTGAATGTCCAACATTGCTATTAGGCTTAGCGGAGCGGCTGCACAGTGTCATCGTGATCGCGCGCGTCAGAGATTGCCTGCGATCGGCTGCGACCAAGGCAATGGCGGCGTCCAGGCCTGCCATCGCCCGTAACGATCATTCTATGTTTTTGACATTTCATAGTCATATTTTTCGATTGACGCCTCCGATGGCCGCTCCTATGGGAAAATATAGTCTGGAGGTCGCCATGTTCACTCGCCGCAATGTCCTCGCCGGCGCCGCGGGCGCCGCGTTTGCACCCTTCGCCTTTGGCCGCCCGGCGCGCGCCGCCGACAAGCCGTCGGAAATTCGCATCGATTGGGCGACCTACAATCCAGTGTCGATGGTGCTCAAGGACAAAGGCCTCCTGGAACAGGAATTCGGCAAAGACGGCATCGGCATCCGCTGGGTGCAGACGCTCGGCTCCAACAAGGCGCTGGAGTTCCTCAACGCCGGCTCAATCGATTTCGGTTCGACCGCGGGCTCGGCTGCGCTCCTGAGCAAGATCAACGGCAATCCGATCAAATCGATCTACGTCTATTCGCAACCGGAATGGACGGCGCTGGTGACGCGAAAAGATACGCCGATCAACAAAATCGAAGACCTCAAAGGCAAGCGCGTGGCGGTTACTCGCGGCACCGATCCGCACATTTTCCTGGTGCGCGCCCTGCTCTCGGTCGGCTTGAGCGAGAAGGACATCAGCGAGGTGCTGCTACAGCATCCAGACGGTAAGACCGCGCTCATTCGCGGCGACGTCGATGCCTGGGCCGGACTCGATCCGATGATGGCGCAGGCGCAGGTCGAAGACGGCGCGCGGCTGTTTTATCGCAACAAGGACGCCAACACTTACGGCATCCTCAATGCCCGCGAGGAGTTTCTCAAAGCCTATCCCGACCTGACGCGGCGCGTGCTCGCAACCTATGAGAACGCGCGCAAATATTGCCTGGCGAATTACGACAACGAAAAGCGGGTGTTCATCGAGGCGACCAAGCTTCCGGGCGCGGTGGTCGACATCCAGCTCAAGGAGCGCACCGATCTTAATTTCAATCGCATCGGCGCGCCGCAGCGCGACACCATCCTCAAGGCGGGATTGGCGCTGCAGCAGGCCGGAGTCATCCCCGGCAATGTCGACGTCAAAAAAACGCTCGACGATCTGGTCGACGATCGCTTCGTCGGCGCGGCGTAACCACTATCGTCATTGCGAGCCAACGGGTTCCGGCCCGAAGTGGCCCGCCCGATGACAAGATCCGCGAAGCAATCCGGTCTATAGCGCCGTTCTGGATTGCTTCGTCGCTGCGCTTCTCGCAATGACGAGCCTCGTGTTTGGACGAGGCGAGATAGGCAATTGCAAAAACTGACGCCACCATGTCTCTTGTCAGCATGACGATCGCCGCGGAAGGCACACCGGCGCAGGAACGATCGGCGGCAAGTCGCCGCGCACGCTTCATACGGCCGGCTCTGGGCCTGGTCGTGCCGGTGACGCTGGCGCTGGCCTGGGAGATCGTGGTGCGGCTTGGCTGGTCGAGCGGGCGTCTGGCGCCGCCGCCGTCGGTCATCTTCCAAAC
>JBAQBC010000408.1:0-3899 GCA_049286035.1 Xanthobacteraceae bacterium | reverse complement strand
CCCTTGGCGCCCATCACCGCGATCTGCGCGGTCGGCCAGGCGTAATTGACGTCGCCGCCGATATGTTTCGACGCCATCACGTCATAGGCGCCGCCGAACGCCTTGCGCGTGATCACGGTGACGAGCGGCACCGTGGCCTGCGAATAAGCGAACAGCAATTTCGCGCCGTGCTTGATCAAGCCGCCATATTCCTGCGCCGTGCCCGGCAAAAAACCCGGCACGTCGACGAAGGTCACGATCGGAATGTTGAAAGCGTCGCAGAAGCGCACAAAGCGCGCCGCCTTGCGGCTGGCGTCACTGTCGAGCACGCCGGCGAGCACCATCGGCTGATTGGCGACGAAGCCGACGGTGCGGCCGGCAATGCGGCCGAAACCAATGACGATGTTGCGCGCGAAGGTTTCCGACAGTTCGAAGAAGTCGCCTTCGTCGACAACTTTGAGGATCAGCTCCTTGATGTCGTAGGGCTTGTTGGGATTGTCGGGCACCAAAGTGTCGAGCGATTTTTCCGTGCGCGCGACGTCGTCGAACGACGGCCATTCCGGCACGCCGGAGGAGGCACTGGCGGGCAGAAAATCGATCAGCCGGCGCATCTGCAACAGCGTCTCGAGGTCGTTGTCGTAGACGCCGTCGGCGATCGAGCTTTTGGTGGCGTGGACCGAGGCGCCGCCGAGCTCTTCGGCGGTGACGATCTCGTTGGTCACGGTCTTCACCACGTCCGGCCCGGTGACGAACATGTAGCTCGTGTCGCGCACCATGAAGATGAAATCGGTCATCGCCGGCGAATAGACGTCGCCGCCGGCGCACGGACCCATGATCACCGAAATCTGCGGAATGACGCCCGAGGCGATGACATTGCGCTTGAACACTTCGCCGTAACCGCCAAGCGCGGCGACGCCTTCCTGAATGCGCGCGCCGCCGGCATCGAACAGGCCGACGATCGGCGCGCGGGCGCGCATCGCCATGTCCTGGATCTTGATGATCTTCTGCGCATGGGTTTCCGACAGCGAGCCGCCGAACACGGTGAAATCCTTGGCGAAGGCAAAGACGGTGCGGCCGTTGACGGTGCCGAAGCCGGTGACGACGCCGTCGCCGGCGATCTTGGTCTTCTCCATGCCGAAGTCGTTGGACCGGTGCTCGACGAACATGTCGAGCTCCTCGAACGAGTCGCGGTCCATCAGCAATTCCATGCGCTCGCGCGCGGTGAGCTTGCCGCGCTTATGCTGCGCCTCGATGCGCTTGTCGCCGCCGCCGCGGCGCGCGCCGGCGCGGCGCTCTTCAAGCTTTTCGACGATGTCCTTCATGGTCCGTCAAAGCTGCAGCATACGACCAGAATGCTCACGGTCGGCGCATTCGGAAACGACATCGCGCCGCCCGGCACCGACGCCATGGCCGCCGCTTCGAGCGCGGCATCGGAGACGTTGCAGCGGAAGATGTCGTCGTCGCCAGTTTGCAGGTGGCTTTGCGTAAAGGCAGTCGCGGTATCATCCATGTCGTTAAATCCGTTGTTTGGTCGGGCACGGCCGGATTGCCATCCCGATTCATAGCAAGCGCCGCGGCAAGGGTCATCTTGGTCGTGGGTCACCTCTTTCCCGCCCCGCGTTAGCGGGGAGGGGGGACCGCCGCTGGCGGTGGGAGGGGCGTCGTCGTTGACGATCATGCGCCGACGCAGGCAAACCGCGAGGCCACGCCCCCTCCACCATGCTTCGCATGGTCCCCCTCCCCCGCTCGCGCGGGGGCGGAACAAGGACGCGCTATCGTTTTGGGTCACCTTCCCCCGCTGCGCTTCGGCAGGGTCGATGACGCCGCCTGTTTGAGCGCGGCGACGATGCCAGCATAGCCGGTGCAGCGGCACAGATGCCCGCTCAAGACGTCGCGGATTTCGGCTTCGGAGGCGTGCGGATTACGGGACAGATAATCGGTAAACGACATCAAAATGCCGGGCGTGCAGAAGCCGCATTGCAGGGCGTGATTGTCGCGGAACGCCTGCTGCAGCGGATTGAGCGTGCCGTCGGGAGCGGCAAGCGACTCGACGGTTTTCACTTCGCGGCCCTCGGCCTGGACCGCGAGCGTGAGACACGAGCGGGTCGCGACGCCATCGATTAAAACCGTGCAGGCACCGCAGACGCCGTGTTCGCAGCCGACATGGGTGCCGGTCGCGCCGAGCGCGTGGCGGAGAAAATCGCAAAGGAGCGTGCGTGGCTCCGCGTCGGCCGCAAGCTTGCGGCCGTTGAGGGTTAATCCGACGTGCACGCGCTCGTTGCGGTTCACGCGGCGCATCGGATCGCCTCCGCGGCGACAAGCGGCGCCAGATTGCGGAACAGATCGCGCCGCATCGCCGCCGATGCATGCAGGTCCTCATAGCCTTCGAGCTCGTCCGCCCATGCGGCGATGGCGTGCGCGGCGTCGTCAGCTGCAATCCGGCGCACCGCCGGCTTGCCGGCCATGCCGCCGACGCCGAGCCGCACGGCGCTTTTGTTCTCCGCGAGTGCCGCGACGGCGATTATGGCGAAGTCGCCGTGCCGGCGCGCCACTTCGCGAAAACCAACGCCGGACCCGCTCGTCACCGGAAAGCGCACCGCCGTGAGCAATTCGTCGATCGCGCGCGCGGTGGTCAGCATGTCCTTCTGGAAATCCTTTGCCGCCAGCACGCGTTCCCCGCGCAGCGATTTGAGAACAATCTCGCCGCCGAGCACCGCAAGCGCCAGCGGGAGTTCCGAACTCGGATCGGCATGCGCGATCGAACCGCACACCGTGCCCTTGTTGCGGGTCTGAAAATGCCCGACATGCGGCAGCGCGGCGGCAAGGAGCGGGAGTTTTTCCGCAAGCTGTGGCCAGGCGAGCAGCTTGTTCTGCGTAACCGCGGCACCGATTTCGATCTTGCTGCCGACCTGGCGGATGGCGTCGAGCACGCCGATGCGCGAAATGTCAATCAGCGCTTGCGCCTCAACAATCCGCAGATTGAGCATCGGCACGAGCGATTGGCCGCCGGCGAGAATGCGCGCGTCGTCGCCGTATTCGGCGAGCAGCGCGACCGCTTCCTCGACCGTATCGGGGCGCACGTAATCGAATGGGCGCGGCTTCATGCGAGTGGCTTGCTGTTCCCCTCCCCCTTGTGGGGAGGGGATAGGGGTGGGGGTGACGTGGGAATGCGTCGAAGTTCTCGCGCGAGCAAACTGCCCCCCTCCCTACCCTCCCCCACAAGGGGGGAGGGAACATTTCTCGCCGGTGTCATGCGCGTGCTCTGCCCGGCTGCTGCTTCTTTTGCATCAATTCATGAATCCGCCGCGGCGTGGCGGGAAGAATAACTTCCTTCGCGCCGAGCGCGTCGGCGATGGCGTTGGCGATGCATGCGGGCGTCGACATGCAATTGCCTTCGGCGAGACCCTTGGCGCCGAGCGGCGTGAACGGCGATGGCGAGTGATGATGCAGAATCTCGACGTCCGGGATTTCGCCGACAGTCGGCACCAGATAATCGGCGAAGGTGCCGTTGAGGAACGCGCCCTCCTCGTTATAGGTGAACTCCTCGTAGAGCGCGGCGGCGATGCCTTGCGCGAAGGCGCCACGGATCTGCCCCTCGGCGATCATCGGATTCATGATGCGGCCGGCATCGTGCATCGACACGTAGCGGTCGACGCGCACGTGATAAGTCACCGGATCGATCTCGACGCCGCACATATCGAAGATGAAGCCGTAAGTCAGTGACGTGTTGATGCGATCGTCGCTTGACGGCGGCTCAAGCTCCGGCGGTGTCCACACCGCGGTCTCGCTTAAAGCCGGCGCCGTTCCTTCCGGCAGCATCACCGGCGACCAATGCGAGGTGCCCGCGACGCGCCCGAACGGCAGCGCATTATCGGGATTGGAACGGCTGCGAATTTTGCCGCCCGCCAACTCGACATCGT
>JBAQBC010000407.1:0-2732 GCA_049286035.1 Xanthobacteraceae bacterium | reverse complement strand
CCCCGCCGTCGTAGCCAATCGCGCATAGAGGCCGGCGATCGCGCGCCGGTACGGCTCGTGCTCGCGGTGCGGCGACCGATCGGGCGAGCGCTCGGCCAGGTCCCGCACCGAATCCGAAATCCGGACCGTGCTGTCATCAAGCGACAGCTCCGCGCCCAAGCGGTGGATCTCGTCGAAATAAAAGTGCAGCGCCCGCTCGCTCTGCAGCCGCAGCGCTTCAGCCAAGACCTCGGCGGTGACGAACGGATTACCGTCGCGGTCGCCACCGATCCAGCTGCCGATCCGTAAGAAGGAGGACACCTCGAGGCCATCCCAGGCGGGTTCGATGGTCCCCAGCTGATCTTCGAGGTCGGCGTAGAACCTCGGCAGTTCGCGCAGGAACGTGTGATCGTAGAACGATAGCCCGTTCGCGACCTCGTCCAGAACCTTGAGCCGGGTGCTGCGCAGCATATTCGTCTGCCACAGGATCAGGATAGCGCGTCGCAGCGCCTTTCGATTGCCCGTTAGCTCGTCGGGGGTGAATTGGATTCGGTCGCGCTCATCGAGGAGTCGCGCGATCTCCATTTCGCGGTCGATCGAGCTCTGACGGCGGACTTCGGTTGGATGCGCTGTCAGGACCGGGCTGCACAGGGCCGTCGAAAAGAATTTTTCCAGGCTCGACCGCGACAGCGCCGCCGCGCGAGCCCGCCCGAGGGCGTACGCGATCTCGCCCTTCCGCGGCGCGGCGTTCGCTATTGCATAGGCGCGGCTTCGCCGGATGTGGTGCTGGTCTTCGGCGGTGTTGGCCAAATGTGAGAAGTGACCGAATGCGCGGATGATCTGGATCGCTTCGCCGTTGCTGAGGGTCCGGATGTTGTTCTGCAGCTCGCGAGCGGCCGACGGATCTGCATCACGGTGGAACCGCAGTGCCGTCAGTCGAATGCGCTCGATCGTGTCGAACGTCCGCTCGCCCTCTTGGGCCCGGATCGTTTCCCCAAGGATCCGGCCGAGCAGGCGGATGTCGTAGCGAAGCGGCGCGTCCTTATCGGCGTCGAGATGAGCGTTTGGCATGGTACGGGTACTAGCGAACGAAGCACGAAGGTGAGCGACGGCCTCTCGCCCAGCGGGGGCGTCACCATTTTGTTCGACGATATTCTTGAGCATTGCGTTGTCTAGCCATCGCCTCGGCCAACAGCGGCGGTTGGCGAGCGAGTCGTAGGTGTATATCGCCCTCGCACCCGATCGCGCGCGGTAGGTCCGCGCGCGCACGCTTGAACCAAATTCGGTAGCGGGCCGCGACTCACCGCGAGCCGCACAGCGGTGGCGGTTACGCCTCTATGTGAAGCCGCGCTAACGAAACCACTGCGGAAGCGCGGCCGGGAAACGCTCAGATATTGTTTTCCGACTTTTCACAGCGTGCCCTCTTTTGGGCCCCCGCGGGGGGGTATGGTCGGGGCCTATATACCGTCTCCGGCCCTTTGTCCTTCGGTGGCGGATGCGCGAGGCAAGCGACTGCCGCCCCGGCGTTCAGGTGGTTTCAGTCCTTCGGCTCTCATCTATCCAGATTTTTATTTGATCATAGCATGGTTTGCAGAGCATTTTATCGCGTTCGCCTTTTCAATCTAGGCGCAACCTTACTGCTATCAGAGGAAGTTTCCCTATCAAAGTGGCCGGGGGGCAGCGGAGGCTCCAATGGCCCATTTTGCCGATAGTCCGATGACAACCGCGGTGCGTCCCGTTTGTTCTAAATGCGGTACGCCAATGTGGCTTACTCGCATTGAGCCAGATAGGCTCGGTTGTGCTCGACGCACCTTTGAGTGTCCGCGCTGCAAAAATCAGATGACTGAAGTCATTGAATTGGAAACCGCTGCTTAGCGGGCGCCGGGCCGGCACCGCTTGCCCGGCGCATGATGTGTATTGGTATGACGTTTTTACGATGCGTGGAGATTGGGGGAGGCTTAGTTCGCCCATGCACGGGACCGGCTGGCGCCAGTGTCTGCCTTTGAAATCGCGCGGCAAAAGCCTTACGTTCAATTTGCTAACCGTTTGCTAGGGCACCTCAGAAAAGAGGAATGCAATGGCGACATGTCCAATTTGCAAATCCGACGCCGAGGAGATCGAGTCGGGTTTTATTGACGGAAAAACGTTCCGTTGTGCAAAGCACGGCGAGTTTCAGGTTTCTGACTCGGTGCTCAACGTGCCCGCCCTGATGGATGCAGATACGAGCCAATGGGAGGCCGCATTAAAAAATGCTGCCTGGCGGGCAGACCCAGGACTGCGCCCACGAATCCTCTCATATGACTTCTAGTTTTCGCCGGCGGCATAATCACTAAGGCGCGCGGCCGGGCCGTCGCTTGCCGCGCGCTTTGATTATGGAGTGCCACGATTAGGCGACCCAAACTCGCCAGTGTGTGGGCAAGATGAAGTAAAGCTGTTTCTTGGTTACGGCGTTCACCCAGCCGCCGATAGTACGTCGGCAAGGAAATGTGACAGCGTGTTTGCCGTCGCCGTTGATAACGGCGAGTTCCACATCGCGTTCAAACGGAGCGGTATCTATTGGCTTCCAGTCCATAATGAATTCATCCACCACCCCGTCATCTGAGACCGTTTCCGTGAGCGGCGTTGGTCATTTGAAATGCTACGTCACTACCGGCATTCAAACAGCGTGCTGAATTTGACGGTTTCGTCGTTCCGATCTGCTTTCAATGAATGAGCGAGCGCAGGCCGTAACCCACCACGCCAGAAAATAACAA
>JBAQBC010000406.1:0-2960 GCA_049286035.1 Xanthobacteraceae bacterium | reverse complement strand
TTGTTCAAGTCGCGGTAGGCGACGATGCCGCTCATCGGATAGGACGGCGGCAGGATGCGCGCGGTACGCAGCGCGTCCAAAACACCCCAAAAGTAGAAGTGCTCGACCGAACGCTGCGTGAGATTTTGTCCCTTGGGGATGCGCTGCGGTTCGCGCCGCCGCTCGACCAGCGCGCAGGACAGGCCGCGCTGGCCAAGCTCGACCGCAAGGGCGACGCCAACCGGCCCGCCGCCGATGATGACGACCTGATACCTTTTGTTTCCAGATTTCGTCATTGCGAGTGCAGCGAAGCAATCCAAGTCAGGGGTGGCGGATTGGATTACTTCGTCGCTTCGCTCCTCGCAAATGACAAGCGTTACTGCCGCACGAGCAAAATCGGATCGGCCGATTCCGGCACGCGCTGCCAGGTGTCCGGCTCGGTCTCCTCGAATTGCCAAGTTTGGCCCCGCGCCGACAGCAGCACCAGTTCGCCCTGATCCATTCGCCATGCATTAGGATTAAAGCGCGTGATCAGGGAATCGCACCCTGCTTTGAGCCGCAACGCCAGGGCGCCGGCGGCGGGACTATTTGCGAGAGTCAGCGCGCAGATCGGCTTTCCGGCGCCACGCGTGATCGCCCAATCGCCGACCATGTCTTCGGCTGAGTGCACCGGCGCTGCGGCTGCGCTCTGCAGAACGTAGCGACCTTCTCCTGGAGTAAAACCGTCATACATGCCGTTTTCTACTTCGGTGAGCTCGATAACTGCTTCACCGCGAGCATTGAGCAAACTCAAATCACCATAATTGTTGAGTGCCCATGCGGAAATATCTTTGGTGGACGGAAACAGGCTCGAGCAAGCTTTGTCGACGTCGAGCCGCCGGCCGCCTGAAGCGGCTTCGCCGCGGAAGTTGAAGCGACAGATCCGGTTATGGTCGGCATCGGAGAATTCCCAAGCGCCGAGCATTGCATTCACCGGGTCTTCCGCGCCGGATCGCGCTTGCGGATTTTGTGCTTGCGGATTTTGCCCCTTGGAGCCGGACAGATCCTGCGGCTGATCAGGCTTGGTCTGCGTGTCGTGCTGCACGTCTTGCTGCGTGTCCGGCTTGACGCCTTGCGCCAAAGCCGCGCCGCCGCCGAGAATGAGGGCGATGGCCGCAACTATTGCAATTTGACCAATGCGCATGCGCTTTAAGCTAGCACGCACGCATGATCGCGTCAGCGCCGGCGCAAGTGCTGGCACACGCGCTGGCGCTCACTGGCTGCAGGATCACTTGCTCCACGACTTGAACGGTGTTTCCGCAACCGGCGTCAGTGGCGGTTTTCCCGTTGCCCAGGCGGCAATGTTGTCGACGACGAGCTGGTCCATTCGGTCGCGGGTATAAACCGAGGCAGACCCGACATGCGGGAACAGTACCACGTTGTCCATTGCGATCAATTCCTGCGGCACTTCCGGCTCCTTCGCGAACACATCGAGCCCCGCCGCCATGACGCGCTTCTCCGCCAGCGCTTTGATCAGCGCCGGCTCATCGACCACCGAGCCGCGCGCCATGTTGATCAGAATGCCGTTGGGCCCGAGAGCGTTGAGCACCTCGGCATTGATCATGTTCGCGGTCGCCGGGCCGCCCGGCACGATCACCATCAGCGTATCGACGTCGCGCGCCATATCGATGAGCTTCGGATAATGGCGATAGCGCAGTTGCGGGCGCTGCTGGCGGGCGTGATAAACCACCGGCACCCCGAACGCGTCGAGCCGGCGCGCAATGGCTTGCCCGATCGCGCCCATGCCGACGATGCCGACGGTGCGATTGCGCAAGGTTCCCTTGGTCAGCGGATACGTCTTCTGCAGCCACTTGCCGGCGCGCAGATAGCGTTCGGCCTGGGGAAATTCGCGCACTGTGCACAACAGCAAGGCGAGAGCCGTGTCGGCCACCTCCTCGGTCAAGACTTCCGGGGTGTTGGTGACAATGACGCCGTGGGCGGCCGCGGCTTTGGCGTCGATATGGTCGTAGCCGACGCCGAAGCTCGAAATGATCTGCAATTTGGGAAAGCGCCGCATGAAAGCGTCGCCCAATAGTTCGCTCGTGGCGGCGCAAGCAATCGCACGGACATCGGGATGTGCGGCATAGAAAGACTGAAGATCCTTCGCTTCGGCGGACTTGTGCAAAGTGCCGATCGCTTCAAGCCCCTTGACGATCAGCGGCTTTAACGGCCCCAGCAGAATGACTTCGCGATTAGTGGCATTCATTATGATCCTCACACCAACATCGTGACCGGCGACTCAATCAATCGCTTGATCGTTGCCAAAAGTTCGGCGCCCAGGGCGCCATCCACCACGCGATGATCGCATGACAAGGTCAGGCTCAGCATGCTGGCGAAGGCGACACCGCCGTCGTCGGTCTCGATCGCCTGCCGCCGCGCCGCTCCTATAGCCAGGATCGTTGCGTGGGGTGGATTGATGATTGCGGAAAATTCGCGCACGCCGTGCATGCCGAGATTTGAAATCGCTGCCGCGCCGCCTTGATATTCGGCCGGCTTGAGCTTCTTGGCGCGGGCGCGCGTCACCAGATCCCTCATCTCGGCGGAGATCGCGCTCAAGGATTTGGTTTCGGCGTGGCGGATCAGCGGTGTGATCAACCCACCTTCGAGCGCCACCGCGACGCCAATATCCGAATGGGCAAAGCGCAAGATGCGATCTCCGGCCCAAACCGCGTTGGCCGCGGGCACCTTCTGCAAGCCAAGTGCGAGCGCGCGGATGATGAAATCATTGACTGAGAGCTTGAATGCAGCGTTGCCGTCATGATCCCTGGGCGCGGCATTGTTGGCTTCCTCGCGTAGCGTGATGAGCCGGCCGATATCGGCGTCCGTAGTCAGATAAAAATGCGGAATCGTTTGCGCAGCTTGCGTTAATCGGGCTGCAATCGTGCGGCGCATGCCGTCGAGCGGGATCTCCTGATAGGTTCCGGGCTCGAACAGCGCCATGA
>JBAQBC010000405.1:0-8441 GCA_049286035.1 Xanthobacteraceae bacterium | reverse complement strand
GCGAAGTGGGCCAAGGTGGTGCAGGCAACCGGTGCGACTGCGGAATAAACTGCGAACATGAGCAAACCAAAATCGCCTGAACAATTACGCAGCTTCCGCTGGCTCGGCCGCAACGATCTGCGCTCGTTCGGACATCGCTCGCGGCTGCGCCAGTTTGGCTATGACCGGGCCGATTGGGTCGGCAAACCCGTCATCGGCATCATCAATACCTGGAGCGAGATCAACGCCTGCCACGGGCATTTGCGCGATCGCGCCGAAGACGTCAAACGCGGCGTCTATCAGGCCGGCGGCTTTCCGGTCGAACTGCCGGCGATGTCGCTCGCCGAACCATTCGTCAAACCTTCCACCATGCTCTACCGCAATTTCCTGGCGATGGAATGCGAAGAGCTGTTGCGCAGCCATCCGATCGACGGCGCGGTGTTGATGGGCGGCTGCGACAAGACCACGCCCGGATTGATCATGGGCGCGATCAGCATGGGCATTCCCGCGATCTACGTACCGGCGGGTCCGATGTTGCGCGGCAACTGGCGCGGTAACGTGCTCGGCTCAGGCTCCGATGCCTGGAAATATTGGGACGAGAAACGCGCCGGCCGGATCGGCGACGACGAGTGGAATGAAATCGAGGGCGGCATATCCCGCTCTTTCGGCACCTGCATGGTGATGGGCACAGCGGCGACCATGATGGCGATTACCGAGGCGCTCGGATTGGCGCTGCCGGGCGCGTCGTCGATCCCGGCGCCGGATTCCAATCATCCGCGCATGTGCGCCGCCGCAGGGCGACGCGCCGTCGAGATGGTGTGGGAGGATTTGACACCGGACAAAATTCTCACCTCGGCGGCGTTCGATAATGCCATCCGCGTCCACATGGCGCTCGGGGGCTCGACCAACGCCATCATCCATGTCATCGCCATGGCGCGCCGCGCCGGGCGCAAGCTCGACATGGCGCGGTTCGATGAGATTTCGCGGCAGGTGCCGGTCATCGCTAACATTACCCCGTCCGGAAAATATCTCATGGAGGATTTCTTCTACGCCGGTGGCTTGCGCGCCTTGATGGCGCAAATGCGGGATCTCCTCGATTTATCCTGCATCACCGTTTCAGGACGCACGCTGGGCGAGGTGATCGCCGGCAGTAAGGTGCATCTGCCGGACGTCATCCATTCCTTGGACAATCCGCTCTATCCGGAAGGCGCGACCGCGGTGCTCACCGGAAACCTGGCCCCGCGCGGCTGCGTGATGAAGCCTGCCGCCGCCGACAAGCGATTGTTGCGTCATCGCGGCAAAGCGATCGCGTTCGAAAACTACGACCATATGGCGCGTGAGGTCGATCGCGACGATCTCGAGGCAACGCCCGATCACGTGCTGGTCCTCAAAAACGGCGGGCCAAAAGGCGGACCGGGCATGCCGGAATGGGGTCAGTTGCCGATCCCGAAGAAGCTTCTCAAATCCGGTGTGCGCGACATGCTGCGCATCTCCGACGCGCGCATGAGCGGCACGAGCTACGGCGCTTGTATTCTGCATGTCGCGCCGGAAAGCTTTGTCGGCGGTCCCTTGGCGCTGGTGCAGACCGGCGATGAGATCGAGGTCGATGTCGCTGCGCGACGCATCCACTTGCACGTCGCTGCCGAGGAGCTCACTCGCCGCCGCGAGGCCTGGAAGCCACCGCCGGCGCGTTATCCGCGCGGCTACGGCGCGATGTTCTCAGCTCACATCGGACAGGCTGACGAGGGCTGCGATTTCGATTTTCTGCAAGGCCAGGCCGCTATTCCCGAGCCCGAAATTCACTGAGCGGCAAAGCCCGGTTTACCCGGCCGGCAGCACCATAGCGCGGCATTCGCCAAAGCCGATCCGGGCGTGGCCAGGCTTGGCGCAAAAGCCGCGGAAGCTGATCTCGTCGCCGTTTTCGATAAAGCTGCGTTGTTCGCCGCTCGGCAGTGACAGCGGCTTCGAACCGCCGCTCGTGAGCTCCAGCAAACTCGCCCAGCTCGATGGCTCTGGCCCGGACACCGTGCCCGATCCGATCAAATCGCCGATCTCAAGATTGCAGCCGTTGCTGGTGTGGTGCGCGATCATTTGGGCGAAGGTCCAATACATCTGCGCGAACGAACTCTGCGTTAAACGATGCGCCGGCATGCCGTCGCGGCGCATGGCCTCGGTCGCAATATAGGCTTCGAGCGCGATGTCGAGGCCGCCCTGCGCCCGGTCCTGTGCGTCGTTGAGATAGGGCAATGGGGCCGGATCGCCTTCCGGTCTGGCAAATGCGCCGGTGTGAAACGGCGCCAAGGCTTCCGCTGTCACCACCCAGGGCGAAATCGTCGTGGCGAAATTCTTGCCGAGGAACGGACCCAGCGGCTGGGATTCCCAGGCCTGAATGTCGCGCGCCGACCAGTCGTTGAGGAGGCAATAGCCGAAAATGTAATTTGCCGCAGCGCCGATCTGGACGGTACGACCCAGGTCGGATGCGGCGCCGATAAATGCGCCGAGTTCCAGCTCGAAATCGAGACGCTGCGAGGGGCCGAAGCTTGGCGCCGGGCCATCGGCTCCTTTGCGCTGTCCGCTCGGCCGCGTCACCGCGATATCGCTGATCCGGACCGAGGAGGCGCGGCTGTGATAGGCGAGGGGGACGTATTTGTAGTTCGGCGTCAACGGATGGTCGGGGCGAAACAGCCGCCCTGCATTGGTGGCGTGAAAGATGGAAGCGAAGAAGTCAGTGAAGTTGCGGAATGCAACCGGCATTCTCATCTCGGCGGATGCCATCGGCGTCAGATAGGGACGCAACCGGGCGTTGGCGCCGGCTTCGGTGGCGAGATCGCGCGACAAAGCAAGCCGCAAAGCCGACCAGGCCGGCGGCCCCAGCGACATCAATGGATTGAGAAACGGCGCGCCGCATGCCTGTGCCGCCATTGCAGCCGGGCCATCGAACAGACCGGCCGCCGCCGAAACATCGACGATCTGATCGCCGATCGCTACGCCGACCCGGGGCTGTTCGCTCGCCCCGCGGCGAAATACGCCGAACGGCAAATTCTGTATTGGGAAGTCGCCGCCAGGCGGATTGGCGCTTTCAACAAAGCTGCGCCGCGCCGGATCGTGAGTTTCATTGAGCAAAATCGGCATGGCTGTCGTCCCGGCGCAGCGGCGCTGCGCTTCCCGCTTCCCTACGCGGTTCCTGATAATGCGACACGAAGTCGGCATACATGCGCTGCAAGCCCTCGCGCAGCGGGGTCTGCGCGCGCCAGCCCAAAGCATTGATGGCCGACACGTCAAGAAGTTTCTGCGGGGCGCCGTCCGGCCGCGAAGCGTCAAATTCAATTTTTCCGCGAAAGCCGATCACGTCGGCAATCAAGCGGGCAAAGTCGGCAATCGTAATGTCCTCGCCGGTTCCGACGTTGAGAAATTGCAGGCCCGAATAGCATTTCATGACGAAGACGCAAGCATCGGCAAGGTCGTCGACCGCGAGGAATTCGCGGCGCGGCCTTCCGGTGCCCCAAACCGTCACGCTTTCACCGCCGGCGATCTTGGCTTCGTGAAAACGGCGCAGCAAGGCGGCGGGCACATGACTGTCTTGCGGATGATAGTTGTCGCCGGGGCCATAGAAATTGGTCGGCATCACCGAGACGAAATCGGCGCCATGCTGCAGCCGATAGGCTTCGCACAATTTGATGCCGGCAATCTTGGCCACCGCATACCATTGATTGGTCGGCTCAAGCGGCCCCGACAGCAGCATTTCCGGAGACATCGGCTGCCGCGCCAGCCGCGGATAGATACAGGACGAGCCGAGATAGAGGAGTTTGCGCACGCCATGGCGATAAGCGGCGTGGATAGTATTGCGCGCGATCGCAAGATTGTCGGCGAGGAAGTCGGCGGGAAAAGCGCTGTTGGCGCTGATGCCGCCGACCTTGCCGGCGGCGACAAATATCGCATCGGGTTTGGCCTGCGCCATGAAGCGCTCGACTGCTTCGGAGTGCCGCAAATCAAGTTCGTGGCGGGTTGCGGTGATTATTTCGCACCGTTCGCGCTCGAGCCGCCGCACGATGGCCGTACCCACCATGCCGGCATGTCCGGCAACATAGATGCGCGTGCCGCGCAATTCGAAAAGGACCGGTGCGCTCATCGGCTAGTCATGCATGTTGCGAAGGCCGCCCTCGCGGCGCATTTCCGCCAAATCCGAATCGACCATTTCGCGCACCAGTTCATCGAATGTCACTTTGTGGCGCCAGCCGAGCCGCTGGCGCGCTTTGCTCGGATCGCCGAGCAGCGCGTCGGTTTCCGTCGGCCGAAAGTAGCGCGGGTCGACCTCGATGAGCACGCGGCCGTCGCGTTTATCAAGACCTTGCTCGGCCAGTCCGGAACCGCGCCATTCGATGGTTCGGCCGATGTAGGCAAACGCTCTTTCGGCGAATTCGCGGACCGAATGCTCTTCGCCGGTCGCCAGCACGTAATCGTCGGGTTCTGGCTGCTGAACTATAAGCCACATGCCCTCGACATAATCGCGCGCGTGGCCCCAGTCGCGCTTGGCCGACAGATTGCCGAGAAACAGCTTGCTCTGCAGGCCAAGGTCTATCGCGGCAACCCCGCGGGTAATCTTGCGCGTGACAAAGGTTTCGCCGCGGGTCGGTCCTTCATGATTGAACAGGATGCCGTTGGAAGCATGAATCGCGTAGGCTTCGCGATAATTGATCGTGATCCAGTAGGCGTAGAGCTTTGCCGCCGCATAGGGCGAGCGCGAGTAAAACGGCGTGGTTTCGCGCTGCGGCACCTCCTGCGCCCGCCCGTACAGCTCCGACGTCGAAGCCTGGTAGAATCGAACTTTGTCCTCGAGACGAAGGATCCTGATTGCTTCGAGCAAGCGCAGCGTGCCAAGCGCATCGGCATTTGCGGTGTATTCCGGCGTCTCGAACGAGACCCGGACGTGGCTTTGTGCGGCCAGATTGTAGATCTCGGTGGGCTGCACTTCTTGAATGATGCGAATGAGATTCGTCGAATCGGTCATGTCGCCGTAGTGCAGAAAGAGCTTTACGCCCGCCCCATGCGGATCCTGATAAAGATGATCGATGCGCGCGCTGTTGAACGACGATGAGCGCCGCTTGATTCCGTGCACAACATAGCCCTTGTCCAGCAGGAGCTCGGCGAGGTAAGCGCCGTCCTGGCCAGTCATGCCGGTGATCAATGCAATACGGTCTGACATCAGCTGATCCGCGCCGGTTTTGTTTGCCGATGACCGGCCTCAATCCCCATCGAAAAGCGCCGGATTGAGGGCTAAACGCCGCGGTTCGTCAAGTCGCGCGTCGTCTCTTATGGAGGGGTTTGCGGCGTCATTGCGCGCTTGCTGCCGCAGTTCTTTCATTCAGCCGGAGAGCCGCCGAAGCGCTGGCGTTCGCGTATCTCTTGGTTTTCGTTCATGCGGCGCTGCGCCTCGGCATCGATCGCGCGTTTGAGATCGGGATGCTTTGCCGTGAAAGTGCGGAAATCGGCGAGGTCGAGGATCAAGAGCGTCGAAGGCATCGTCGTCGTCACATTAGCGCTGCGCACCGAATCCCCGAGCAAGGCGAGCTCGCCGAAAAATGCGCCGGGTCCGAGCCGCACCGGGGACGGCTTGATATCGACCTGCACTTCGCCGGCGGCAATAAAGTACATGCAATCGCCGATCTTGCCGCGGCGGATGATGGCGGTGCGTTCCGGCACTTCGAGAAGCCGCAGCAGGTGAGTGATCTCGGTGATGGAGGCCGGGTCGAGTGATTGGAAGAACGGTACTTTGCTGACGAGATCCCAGGTGCGAATGAAATTGCGACGCCGCGTTTCGGCGGCAAAACCGGTCGCCAAGATACCGGTCGACAATCCGAAGGTGGCGATGCCGCAAATCATCACGATCCCGCCGAGCAGACGGCCAAGATCCGTGATCGGCACCTTGTCGCCATATCCGGTCGTCGTCAGCGTCACCACCGCCCACCACAATGCCTGCGGCATCGAATTGAACGCGGTCGGCTGCGCATGACGCTCGATCACGAACATGGCGGCCGACGAAAGGAACAGCACGATCAAAAAAAGCGCGAACACGCTCGCCAGCGCTTTGGCCTCAACGACAAATACACGCTGCAGCTGGGCGAAGCCTGGCGAATCCTGCGCCAGCTTCAGCACCCATAACGACGCCAATAGCCATGCTGTCGCCGGCGGCACGCCGCTCAGCAGCGCTATCGGCACGGCAATGATCGCGATCAAATCAATAAATCCAGAGACCGAACATATGTGCGGCCATATCCTTCCGTTGCGGATTGCCGCATTCGCGCGCACCACGGCGTCGATCGCAAAATAACCGAGACACGACCACAGACATGCGATCAGCCAGCCGCCCGCTGCCCGCTGCAGATCGGGCACCGTATAAGCCGTCAGTGCCGTCAAACCGAGGACAAGCACCGACATGCGCGCCGAGGACGACGCACCGAACCGGCGCAACGGCGCGGCATAATGAACGAAGTTTCTGACGACGGGCTTGAAAACCACCGCCAACCCCGCGACGCGTGTCCGGTTATTCTGGCATAATGATTACGCCGCGATAGCGGTCTCGACCAGCCGAAATTACAGGTCCGGCCGGGCGGCTTTCAGACAAAGCCCTTGATCAGGGGCAAAACTCATTATTTCCGCGAGCCGCGTTGCGGCAACTGCTTAAATTTGCGCTGGTATGCCGTTAAACTGCACCGCGACTCATAAACCGTCTTTCGCCGCGACTTGATCCGAGACAGCCATGAAACGGCAGCAGATTTCACGTTTGGAGCTCGCCAGCTATCTGCTCTCGCCGTCGCTGTTCGTGATGGTGACCCTGATGGTGGTCGAAGCCATGCTCGCTGCGGCGACGACATGGCTCGTCATCAATGCGGGACGCAAGGTTGCGATCGGCCAATTCCTGCTTTCGGATCTGATCTGGATCCTCACCGCTCAATCGGCTTCCTACGTTGTCGGCGTCGTCAGCTGGATTTTCGCGGAGCGCGCGGGCTATCGCGGTTTTGGCAAATTCATGCTGCGTTTTGCGCGCGAGAATCGCAGCAAGGTTAAGCTGCTTAACGAGAAGCCCGCGCGCGAACAGGTGGAGCCGTTTCTCACCGGCGAGACCTTTCAGTGCTTCTTCAACGTGATGTACGAACTGGAATTCGCATTGAAGCTGTTTCTCGGGCTCGTCTTCAATGCGCTCGTGCTTGGCGCTGAGATCGATATCAGCTTGCCGTTTGCATATGTGGGCGCATTAGGTGCGCTGTTGCTGATGCAGTGGATCCTGCAAAAGCCGCTCGCGCATGCCTATCTCGAAAACCAGCGCATGAACAATCGCGTGACCGCGCAAGGCTACACGGCGTGGGATAACGTCTTTTCCGGCAACAGCTACAATCTGCGGCTCTGGCTGGCGGAATTCAAGAAACGCGTGCGCGAAGGCCTGGTCGCGCAGATCCGCGCCATCGTCGCCCGCGAGGGCATGAGCGCAATGAGCGGGATCGTGAGTCTGGCGATCGTGTTCGCGACCATCAGCGCGGTAGCGCTGCAAAATGCGGGCGACACGGTCCTGCTGGTGGGGCTGGCCACCACTCTCCCGCGCCAGATCGAAATGACCTACGAATTGCATCTGCTCGCCACCGGCTGGAACGACTTCATCGCGATCTGGACTCGGTTCGGCGGCGTTGCCGCCAACATGCTGCCCGAGCCCGAGGCCGATTTTGACAAACGCATCAAGTTCGACCGGCTGGTCTTGCGCGAGGGCGATCATGCCAACGTCGTCTCGTCGTTAAGCGACGCCCTTCGCATCGCCTTCGCCCATCCGACCGGGCGCATCAATGTGCGGGGCGCCAACGGCACCGGCAAATCTTCGCTGTTGGCGAGTCTCAAGACCGAGATGAAGAAGCGCGCCTATTATTGGCCGACGACGGACCGGCTCGCGTTTCAGTTCACCGGCGGTGTCGTGCCGGTGGACGTCGAAGGGGACGACGAAGACGACGTCGTTGTGGTCGCCGAGTCGATGGACAAAAAGCTCGGTTTCTCGTCCGGTGAGCGCCAGCTGAAATCGCTTGAGGAAATCGTTAATTCCACCGAGGCCGAGGTCTATTTGCTTGATGAGTGGGACGCCAATCTCGACAGCGCAAACAAGGCCAAGGCCGACGCACTGGTCGACGCGCTCGCTGCGCGCGCACGCGTCGTCGAGATATCCCATCGTGATAGAGCGCCGCCCGGCGTTCCCGCTTGAGGGCAGGACGCCGTGCTCGGGGCTGCGGTCGCAGAATGTGCTAGCCTTGTCCGGCGTTCGGGACGCGAGTGATGGACCGCAGGCAAATCATAAGACTCGTTGGCGGAACGGCAGCCCTTGCGGCCGCGACCGCATGCCCGTGTGGGATTGTGGGCGCGGCAAAGATCGCGCGCGTCGGCATCATCGACGATGGTGCCGACTGGGACGCATTTCGCCAAGAGCT
>JBAQBC010000404.1:0-3809 GCA_049286035.1 Xanthobacteraceae bacterium | reverse complement strand
TCGCCCATCGTGTAGTTGCGCACGTGGCCCATATGGATGCGCCCCGACGGATAGGGGAACATTTCCAACACGTAGTATTTCGGCCGCGGGTCGTCGTTGCGCGTTACGAAGACGCCGCGCTCGTCCCAGATTTTTTGCCAGCGTGCCTCGGCGTCGCGGGCGTTGTAACGGTCGTTGGCCATTGGATTTGCGCGTAATTTCTGCCGCGGGGCAGGTGCCACGAAAGGCCGCGGGCGGTCAACAATAGGCCTTAGAACAAAGCCGTGAACGGGCGGTTCACGCGGCGGGGCGCAAGCCGCGATGCTTGCGCCACGGACTTGTGTTGACCGCGACCGGTCCCGCTAGCTCTTCCGCCCCATCGCGGCATCGAGGCTGAAACAGCCGGCGCCGAACGCCACGATGGCGAGCATGCCGCCGATGAGCGAAATGTGATTGAAGAAGAGGATGCGCTCGAAGCGCATATCGGCCGCCGGCGCCAGCCAATAGGCGTGGAAGATCAGCCCGAGCGCCAGCGTATAGGCGGCGATCGCGAGCGCGACCCAGCGCGCGAACAGGCCGGCCATCAACATCAATCCGCCGACGAGTTCGACCACGATCGCGCCCCAGACCAGGATGTCGGGAAACCGGATGCCGTGACTGGCCATGTTCGCGACCGTACCGGCGGTGCCGCCATGAGCTTGTTGTAGCCGCCCTGCATGAACAGGAACGCCAACAGAATGCGCGCCACCAGCGCAAGGGAATTCGTTAAAGGGTTCATGGATGAGTCCTGCCAAAAAATCCTTCTGATTATCGCCCCGCCGCAAATCTGTCGAAACGAACACGCGAGTCAAGGCAGTGCGATCGTTGCGACTGCACCAAATTCCCTCTCCCCTGGCAGGAGAGGGTGGCGAGTTGCAAGCAATGTGCGAGCAACGAGCCAGGTGAGGGGGAATTTATCGCGTGCAAACCCCTCACCCGCCCTCTCGTTCGGGTACCCTCTCCCGCAAGGGGAGCGGGAAAACAGCGCCGCCGCATCCTTCGATCACCCAAACCACAGCGAGGCCGGCAGGGCCGCGGAGCTTGTCACCGGGCCGGCCACCTCAGGAATGACGGATCACAGGCGCAGATCCCGGATCGTCCCAATGTCAACATTTTAAATGCCGAGATTGTGACGACCCCGGATCAGCGATGCAGCGTTGCACGCTGCACCGCATCCGGGGAACGGCGCCTTAATGCGGCACGGCGAAACAGCACGGTGAAACGGCACAGATGACCCTTTATAAGATCACCGTATGAAACGTTGGCTTATTCTCGCCGCGGGACTGGGTCTGGTCCTCGCGATTGCAATCATCGCCTATCAGGGTTTCGGCGCGGTCGCGCAAGCCTTTGCCGCGGTCGGCTTCGGCGTCGTGGCTGTTGTTTTGCTTCGCGCCGTGGAGCTTGCCGGCGCCGGGCTCGGTTGGTGGATCATCGTTCCGGCATCCGCGCGATGTCCGCTCTACGCGTGCGTCTGGGTGCGCTTCATCCGCGAAGCGATCAACGCGCTGTTGCCGGTCGCACAAGTCGGCGGAGAAATCGCGGGCGGTCGCGTGATGACGTTCTTCGGGATCGCCGGCGAGGTCGCCGGCGCGACGATCCTGGTCGACATCCTGATGCAGGCCGCCACGCTCCTTCTGTTTACCTTCGTGGGCATCGGCGTCCTCGCCACCGTGGTGGCCGACCGCGCGCTGATCGGTTCGCTGGCGGCGGGGACGGCGATCTTAGGCTTGGCGCTTGCCGGATTCTTTGCCGCGCAGCGCTTCGGCGGCGCCAAGCTGTTCGACCGCTTGTTGATGGCGCTCGCGGCAAAACTCGGCTGGTCCTCGCTCGCCAATCGGGCAAGCCTGCACGACAATCTGGTGCGCATCTATGCCGACCTGCCGCGGCTCGGCGCCGCCATGCTGGTTCACCTCGGCGTCTGGTTTGTCGGCGCTCTCGAAGTGCTCGTGGCGCTCCGCCTCATGGGATTCCCGATCGGCTACGGCGAGGCGCTGGCGATCGAGAGCGTCGGCCAGGCGGTGCGCGCCGCCGCGTTCCTGATGCCGGGCGCGCTCGGCGTTCAGGAAGCCGGCTTCATCGCGGTCTGCGCGGTTTATGGAATTCCGGCGCCGGCCGCGCTGGCGCTGTCACTGGTGAAACGGGTACCGGACCTTACGCTTGGAGTGCCGTTCTTGTTCGTCTGGCACGCCCATGAGAGCCGAGCTCTGATGCGGCGCCGGCTGGCGCGGTCGTAGCGCGTGATCGTTTCACGTTCATGCTGCACCGGGGAACACCACGTTACTGGCTCATCAGACTTCAATTATTGAGTATCGAAATGTCTTTCGCCGACCGTGCAGCCGGCAACGATTTTACGAATGCAAAAATGTCGGCGATCTCCTTGTCCGACAGCACCGCATCGGAATAGGCCGGCATGTCATTTGACGGATTGCGAATTTGCCCCTTGAAGCCGTCGAAGGGGAACGCCGTACTGGCGAGGATTGGCGCCGGCCCGTTATAGGCGCCGCCCTGGCCGGAGCGGCCGTGGCAAGTGAAGCAGCCGACCGCCAGATAGATCCGCTTGCCGTTGCCGGCATCGCCGCGCGGTTCGTCTTGCGCTGGCGCTTGGGTTTGGGCTTG
Source organism: Xanthobacteraceae bacterium (assembly GCA_049286035.1). Taxonomy (GTDB): domain Bacteria; phylum Pseudomonadota; class Alphaproteobacteria; order Rhizobiales; family Xanthobacteraceae; genus BOG-931. Next base: position 1,175 of record JBAQBC010000404.1, on the reverse strand, counting down.
GGTTTGGGCGATAGCGCAGACGGTTGCGCCAAACGCAACTGCGGCAAGCAACGAAATGCCTCTGAGCATGATCCTTTCCGAAAACCGGCGTCCACTTTTCGGGGTCATGCTTTTAGCGCTTTTCATAAAAAAACTCCTCAGCGCGGATCGGTGACGACATCCACCACCGCCGGCTCGCCAGATTTGACGACGGCGACAGCGCGTGCGAGCGCGCCTGCGAGGTCCTTCGGGTCGGTGATCGGACCTTCACCGTGAACGCCCATGCCGCGCGCGATGGTGGCGTAGTCGATGTTCGGATCTTTGAGCGTCGTGCCGATATCCATGCGCTCGATACCGCGGCCATGCCGCGCCGCCATCGCGATCAGATACATGTATTCCTGGTGATAGGCGCGATTATTATGCACGACGTAAAGGAGCGGAATTTTGTGATGCGCCGCCGTCCACAGCGCGCCGGGATTGAACATGAAGTCGCCGTCGCCGCCGAATGCGACCGTGAAGGCGCCACGTTTCTTGTTGGCCAATGCGGCGCCAATCGAAGCCGGTAGATTGTAACCGACGCCGCCGCCGCCACTGACGCCGTTCCATTGATTCGGCTTCTTGAAATCCCACAGCCGGTGCGGCCAGCTCAGACGGATTGCGGTGCCGACCAGCGACCAGTCTTGGTCTTTGATCTGGTTGTACACTTCGGCGCACATGCGCGCCGTCGTGATCGGGCTCGAGTCCCAACCGATCGTCGCATCGGTCTTCGACTGCTCGACCATCGCGGTATGCAGCTTGGCGAGCTTCTGGCCGCGACCGGCCAAAAGCTCCTTACGGCCGTCATCGATGAGGCGCTTCACCGCTTCGGTCAGCGCCGGCAGCGAAGCCTCGCCGTCGCCTGCGAGATCGAGGTCGACATCCTGCCACCGGCCGAAGTCCTGATAATTGGACTTCAGGTAGAGATCGCGCATGCCGAGCGTGATGATTTTGGCGTCCGGTTTGGTAGCCGGCCGCGATTGCCGCACGATCCGGTCGCTGAAATGCGTCAGCGTACCCCAAAGGTCGTTCATCTCGATTGCCAGGATGACGTCGGCCTGGCCGATTATGCCTCTGCGGAAGCTTTGATTGAGCGGATGCCGCGACGGGAAGTTCATGCGGCCGACATTGTCGATAACGCCGCATTGCAGCGTCTCTGC
>JBAQBC010000403.1:0-14501 GCA_049286035.1 Xanthobacteraceae bacterium | reverse complement strand
GGCAATGGCGGATCACAATCCAGCGCGCCGGCCAGGAGATATCGGTGGTGTTCAGCGGGTGATTTCCGCTGATTGTTGTTCATTCGTCATGGCCGGGCTTGTCCCGGCCATCCACGACTTTATTATTAGTGAGAAGGAATGACGTGGATGCCCGGCATGAAGCCGGGCATGACGTGCGCTAGCAACCCGGATGAGCTCGAAGCCCAAATCCAAGACGCCTAATCTCTTCGCCGCCGCAGGGCTCGATCGCACGGCGCCGCGGCCGCTGGCCGACAAGCTGCGGCCCGACAAACTGTCCGAAGTCGTCGGCCAGGATCATCTCCTTGGCCCCGACGGCGCGCTCACCCGCATGCTCGAGACGCGCTCGCTCGGCTCGCTCGTTTTCTGGGGTCCGCCCGGCACCGGCAAAACCACGGTGGCGCGCCTTCTCGCGCACGCAACCGAACTCTATTTCGAACAGATTTCGGCGATTTTTTCTGGTGTTGCGGACTTGAAGAAAGTGTTCGACGCGGCGCGGCTGCGCCGCGAAACCGGGCAGGGCACCCTGTTATTTGTCGACGAAATTCACCGCTTCAATCGCGCGCAGCAGGATTCGTTTCTACCGGTGGTGGAGGACGGCACTATCGTGCTAGTCGGCGCCACCACCGAAAATCCGTCCTTTGAATTGATTGCGCCGCTATTGTCGCGGGCGCGTGTTCTTGTTTTCAAGCCGCTCGATGCGACGGCAATCGAGCAGCTCTTGACGCGGGCCGAGACCATCGAGGGCAAAAAACTGCCGCTCGATGGCGACGCGCGCGCTTCGCTCATCCGCATGGCCGACGGCGACGGCCGCGCCGCGCTCACGCTCACCGAAGAAGTCTGGCGCGCCGCGCGTGGAGCGGAGACTTTCGACGCCGCTGCGCTACAAGACGTTGTGCAGCGCCGCGCGCCGATCTACGACAAGTCGCAGGACGGCCATTACAACCTCATCAGCGCGCTGCATAAATCGGTGCGCGGCTCGGACCCGGACGCCGCGCTCTATTATCTCTGCCGCATGCTCGACGCCGGCGAAGATCCGCTTTACCTCGCGCGCCGCGTCGTGCGGATGGCGGTCGAAGACATCGGCCTTGCCGATCCGCAAGCGCTCGTCGTCGCCAATGCCGCCAAGGAGGCTTACGATTTTCTCGGCAGTCCCGAGGGCGAACTCGCGATCGCGCAGGCGGTGATTTATGTCGCGACCGCGCCGAAGTCGAACGCCGCCTATGCCGCTTTCGGCGAGGCGATGCGCGCGGCGAAAGAAGCCGGCTCGCTGTTGCCGCCCAAGCATATCCTCAACGCACCGACCAAGCTGATGCAACAGGAAGGCTACGGCGCCGGCTACGACTACGATCACGATGCGCCGGAGGCGTTCTCCGGGCAGGATTATTTCCCGGAAGCGCTCGGCCGCCGCCAATTCTACGATCCGCCAGAGCGCGGCTTCGAGCGCGAGATCAGAAAGCGCCTCGAATACTGGGCCAAGCTGCGCAAAGAGCGGGGCGGATCTTGAGAGATCGCCGCGGACCGCGTCAACCCGGGGGAGGCAAGCAGGTCGCCGGCCCGCGGCATCAAGCATGGCAAAGACGCAGGCCACCCTCTCCCCTTGCGGGAGAGGGTGGCGAGCGCCGCTGGCGCGAGCCGGGTGAAGGGGATGGTCGCAACGGAACCCCTCACCCGGTCGCTCCTCGCGCCGCTCGGAGCCACCGCCCTCTCCCGCAAGGGGAGAGGGCAACAGCGACCGGCGTGCAAAACGTCGCCGTGGCCGCCGACGAATCCGGCATGCGCGTCGACCGTTTTTTGGAAGCGCGGTTTTCGGGCTTGAGCTTCTCACATATCCAGCGCGTGATCCGCAAAGGCGAAGTGCGGGTCAACGGCAAGCGCACCCGGCCGAACCATCGGCTGGAGGCTGGACAGATCGTGCGCATCCCGCCGCTGCGGATGGCGCCGGCGCCGCGCGCACCGCGCGATGAAGCTGCCGACAAGACCCGCGAATTCCTCAAATCGATCACGCTCTACGAAGACGCCGATGTGCTGGTGCTCAACAAACCGATGGGCCTTGCGGTGCAGGGTGGCTCCGGCACCACGCGGCATATCGACGGCATGCTTGAGGTCATGCGGGACGCGCACGGGCAGCGTCCGCGGCTGGTGCATCGTCTCGACAAGGACACCGCCGGCTGTCTTCTGGTCGCCAAGACGCGATTCGCCGCGGCGGCTTTGGCCAAATCGTTCCGCTCGCGCTCGGCGCGGAAGATCTACTGGGCGCTGGCGGCCGGCGTGCCGAAGCCGCGCCAGGGGCGCATCTCCACGTTTCTCGCCAAGGAACAGCGCGAAGAGGAATCGATGATGCGCATTGCCCGACACGGCGAGGAGGGTGCAAGTCACGCCATCACCTATTATGCGGTCGTCGATACCGCCGGGCCGTCGCTCGCTTGGCTGTCGCTCAAGCCGGTGACCGGGCGCACCCATCAATTGCGTGCGCACATGGCGCATATCGGTCACCCGATCGTCGGCGACGCCAAATATTTCTCGCGGGAAAATTGGCAATTACCCGGCGGCATACAGAACCGGCTGCATCTTCTGGCGCGTCGCATCGCCGTACCGCATCCACGGGCCGGCGTAATCGACGTCACCGCGCCATTGCCGCCGCACATGCAACAGTCATGGAATCTACTGGGACTCGACGCCGGGCGCTACGATCCGATCGAGGAGGCGCCGGCGGATTGAGGCAGATCAGGAACATCGGCCCCATTCCGTGGTTTACCAGTTTAGCGGGCTGCGCCGCCTCGCACCTCAGGATGACGAACGGCCGATTACCGCAAACTGGCGTTGATCTTAGTGAGCGCGGCCGAGCCGGGGCACAGCTCTTTTTCGCCGAGAGCATTGAGCGGCGCTTCGACGGTATTCAAATGGCCGTGTAGATCGGAAGCGTCCTCTTCGACATAGAGCAAGCCGGTCACGATCTGGCCTTGTGAGGCATGGTGAGCGATGAAATTCATCGCAGCCAGCCGGTCGTGCACGTCGTATTCGGCGTTGAGCTTGCGCAGCGCCAGCGTCGTGCCGTCATGCTGTTCGACCATTTCCACCGAGCCCGGCGCGTAGTCGACATGGATTGGCGCGCGACCGGTCATGAAATCGAGAAAATTGACGGCCTCGTTGTGCTCTCGCACATAGTCGAAGCTCTTGGTCGAGCCGGCGTGATTGTTGAAGGCGACGCAAGGCGAGATCACATCGATGAAGGCGGCGCCGCGGTGCTCGATCGCGGCCTTGACGATCGGAACGAGCTGTTTCTTGTCGCCCGAGAACGATCGCGCCACGAAACTCGCACCAAGCTGCAACGCGATGCCGACCATGTCGATGGCGCTGTCGGTATTGGTGACGCCGCGCTTGGACTTCGAGCCGCGATCCGCGGTGGCCGAGAATTGGCCCTTGGTCAGCCCGTAAACACCATTGTTTTCAACGATATAGACCATGTTGACGCCGCGGCGCATGGCATGCGCGAATTGGCCCAATCCAATCGAAGCGGAATCGCCGTCGCCGGAGACGCCGAGATAGATGAGGTCGCGATTGGCCAGATTGGCGCCGGTTAGCACCGACGGCATGCGGCCGTGGACCGAATTGAAGCCGTGCGAATTGCCGAGGAAATAATCCGGCGTCTTCGACGAGCAGCCGATGCCGGAAATCTTGGCGACGCGGTGCGGCTCGATCGAGAGCTCGAAGCAGGCTTCGATGATCGAAGCGGTAATCGAGTCGTGGCCGCAGCCGGCGCACAGTGTCGAGATCTTGCCCTCGTAATCGCGGTGCGTGTAGCCGAGCTTGTTCTTCGGCAGTTCGGGATGATGGAATTTCGGCTTGACGACGTAGGTCATGAGACGACTTTCCGCAGCGGCGTGATTTTCAAGGCATCGAGATGCTCGCCGACGGCGCGGGCGATAAACCGCGCTGTGATCGGCGTGCCGTCGTAGTGCAGGATCGGCACCAGCCGCACCGGATCGATGCCGCATTCATTGACGATCAGCGAGCGCAACTGCGCATCCCGGTTCTGCTCGACCACGAAGATAAAGTCGTGCTCGGCGATGAAGCTCATGACGCTGGAATGGAACGGAAAAGCCCGCACGCGCAGCCGGTCGAGATGTTGTCCGCTGGCTTCGAGCATCTCAATTGCCTCGTCCATGGCCGGCGAGGTCGAGCCGAAATAAATCACGCCGTATTTGGTCGGCTTTTCGGAATTGGCTTGGATCGGCCGCGGTACCAAATCTTTGGCGGTCTCGAATTTACGCAAGAGCCGCTGCATATTGTCGGCGTAAGCGGGGCCTTCCTCGGTGTAGCGCGCGTAGCGGTCGCGCGACGTGCCGCGGGTGAAGAACGAGCCCTTGGTCGAATGGGTGCCGGGATAGGTGCGATACGGAATGCCGTCGCCGTCGACATCGAGATAGCGGCCAAAATCCTTGCCGGCTTCCAGCGCCGCCGCCGTCATTACCTTGCCGCGGTCGTATTTGCGGCTGTCGTCCCAGGCGAGCGGGCGGCACAGCCGGTGGTTCATCCCGATGTCGAGATCCATCATCACGAAGACCGGCGTTTGCAGGCGGTCGGCGAGATCGAAGGCGATAGCGCCGAACTCGAAGGTCTCCGCCGGATCTTCGGGGAACAGCAGCACGTGCTTGGTGTCGCCGTGCGAGGCGTAGGCACAGGAGATGATGTCGGTCTGCTGCGTGCGCGTCGGCATGCCGGTTGACGGCCCGGCGCGCTGCACGTCGAACACCACCGCCGGAATTTCGGCGAAATAGGCAAGGCCGAGGAATTCCTGCATCAGTGAAATTCCCGGGCCGGACGTGGCGGTAAAGGCGCGCGCGCCGTTCCAGGAGGCGCCGATGACGATGCCGATCGAAGCGAGTTCGTCCTCGGCCTGAACGATGGCGAACTTGTTCTGCTTGCTTGCGGTATCGACGCGCAGCCGGTTGCAATGGCGGGTGAAGGCTTCGGCGAGCGACGAGGACGGCGTGATCGGATACCAGGCGCACACCGTGGCGCCGCCATAGACCGCGCCGAGCGCGGCGGCAGAATTGCCTTCGATGAAGATGCGGTCGCCGACCGCGTTGGCGCGCTGTAAGCGCAGCCCGATCGGATGCTCCATATTCATCATGACCCAATCGCGGCCGAGATGGAGCGCGTGCTTGTTGGCGTCGAACAGCTTTTCCTTGCCTCTGTACTGCTCGGCGATGAGTTTTTCGATTTCGCCGACATCCATGTCGAGAAGCGCGGACAGCGCGCCGACATAAATGATGTTCTTGAACAATTGGCGCTGGCGCGGATCGGTATATTCGCGGTTGCAGATCGCGGTCAGCGGCACGCCGATCACCGTGATGTCGTCGCGGAATTTCGACTTCGGCATCGGCTTGGTTGAATCGTAGAGCAGATAGCCGCCCGGCTCGATGCCGGCGACGTCCTTGTCCCAAGTCTGCGGATTCATCGCCACCATCAGGTCAGTGCCGCCGCGGGCGCCGAGATAGCCGGCCTGCGAAATGCGCACTTCGTACCAGGTCGGCAGGCCCTGGATGTTGGACGGAAAGATATTGCGCGGCGCCACCGGCACGCCCATGCGCAGAACCGCGCGCGCAAACAGCTCGTTGGCGCTGGCGGAGCCGGAGCCGTTGACGTTGGCGAACCGGACGACGAAGTCGTTTACGCTTTGAATTGGCATGCTTGTTCTGCGTGAGTCATGTCGATCAGATACTTCTGCATGTCCCAGGCGCCGGTGGGACAGCGCTCCGCGCACAAACCGCAGTGCAGGCAGACATCCTCGTCCTTCGCCATGATGCGGCCGGTTTTCAGGCTATTGCCGATATAAAGATCCTGGCTGAGATTCTTCGCCGGCGCCTGCAGCCGCTGCCGCAGCTCGGCTTCCTCGCCGTTCTCGGTGAAAGTGATGCAATCCATCGGGCAGATATCGACGCAAGCGTCGCATTCGATGCAGAGCTGGCCGGTGAACACCGTCTGCACGTCGCAATTGAGACACCGCTCCGCTTCCTTGAGCGCCAGCTCAAGGTCGTAGCCGAGTTCGACTTCGGCCTTGATGTCGCGCAGCGAGATCACTTTGTCGCGATGCGGCACCCGATAGCGCTTATCGAGCGCGATCTCGTTGTCGTAGCTCCATTCGTGGATGCCCATCTTCTGGCTGGTTACCCCGACCTGCGGGGCCGGGCGCACATTGATGTCCTCGCCGCGGCACAGCCGATCGATCGAGATTGCGGCCTCGTGGCCGTGTGCGACCGCCCAGATGATGTTCTTCGGACCGAACGCCGCGTCGCCGCCGAAGAAGACTTTGGGATGGGTCGAGGCCATGGTCTTGGCATCGACCTTGGGCATGTCCCATTTGTCGAATTCGATGCCGCAATCGCGCTCGATCCAGGGGAAAGCGTTTTCCTGCCCGACCGCGACCAAAACGTCATCGCAAGGAAAATGCTGGTCCGGCTCGCCGGTCGGGACGAGCTCGCGGCGGCCCTTGGCGTCGCGCACCGCCTTGACCTTCTCGAAGGTGATGCCGGTCAGCTTGCCTTTGTCGTGGGTGAATTCCTTCGGCACCAGATAATTAAAGATCGGAATGTCTTCATGCATGGCGTCCTCCTTCTCCCAGGGGGACGCTTTCATCTCTTCGAAACCGGAGCGCACGACCACCTTGACGTCCTCGCCGCCTAGCCGGCGCGAGGAGCGGCAGCAGTCCATCGCGGTATTGCCGCCGCCAAGCACGATCACGCGCTTGCCGATGCTGTCGATATGGCCGAAGGAGACGCTGGAGAGCCAGTCGATGCCGATATGGATGTTTTTGGCGGCTTCCTTGCGGCCCGGAATGTCGAGATCGCGGCCGCGCGGCGCGCCGCAGCCGACAAAGACTGCGTCATAGTTCTCCGCCAGCAGCGCTTTGAGGCTGTCGATGCGCTTGCCGCCGACGAATTCGATGCCGAGGTCGAGAATGTATTGGCATTCCTCGTCGAGCACGGTTTCCGGCAAACGGAATTTCGGGATCTGCGTGCGCATCATGCCGCCGGACTGCGGATCCTGGTCGATAATGGTGCAGTGGTAGCCCATCGGCGCGAGATCGCGCGCCACCGTGAGCGAGGCCGGGCCGCCGCCGATGAGCGCAATGCGTTTGCCGTTTTTCTGTGCCGCCGGCTTCGGCAACCGGGCCCGGATATCGTCTTTGAAATCGGCGGCGACGCGCTTGAGCCGGCATATCGCCACCGGCTCTTTCTCCACCCGGACGCGGCGGCAGGCGGGTTCGCAGGGGCGGTCGCAGGTGCGCCCGAGGATCCCCGGGAACACGTTGGACTCCCAGTTGATCATATAGGCGTCGCTGTAACGCCCGGCGGCGATCAGGCGGATATATTCGGGCACGGGGGTGTGCGCCGGACAAGCCCACTGGCAGTCCACCACCTTGTGGAAGTAGTCCGGGACCGAAATGTCAGTGGGCTTCATTAATTCCTCTTGCACGCAGCTTCCGCTCTTTGGTCCGTTATTGGCTGGCGGTACGCACGCTGCTGCGTGACTGTTCTTCCACTCTTCCACTCTTCCCCTTGGTCGTCCCTTTGGGCGGTCGCGGATACTAGTCGAGAGGGGTGCGGATTTCCATGGTTTGTACTTGGTATAACAAGGTTTTGTGGGTGCCGGTCCTTAACAAAAGCGCGATTGGCGGCGCACTTGGTAAGGCGGCGGACACCCCGTCGGCGCGAGAGCCCTGCGGCTTGTATACGGCCGATTTTTGACCAAGTAAGTCTTTGAAAAAGCGGGTAAATCTTAACACATGCGGGAACTTTTGGAAGGTCATCAAACGGACGGTCCGGTCGAGACGGCGCGGGGCGCGGTGCGGCCGGCGCTGCGGCGTCGTTTCTATAAGACGGTGACAATTGCCGCAGGCGAGGGCGGCCAATCGGACCAAGCCGACCACTCTGTTTGCCTCGACGGCAAGCCGGTGCGCACGCCGGGCCGCCGCGCACTCGCCGCGCCAACGGCAGAGCTCGCCCGGGCGCTCGCCGATGAATGGGCGGCGCAAGGCGAATATATCGAGCCGGCCAAGATGCCGCTGACGCGGCTTGCCAATACCATCATCGACGGCGTCGGCGCGGCGCAGGACCCGGTCGCAGCGGAAATCCGGAAATATCTGGCGTCTGATCTCGTGTTCTACCGCGCCGAGAGCCCGGCGCCGCTGCGCGCCCGCCAGGCCGCGCGTTGGGATCCGCTTCTGTCCTGGGCGCGCCAGGCGCTCGGCGCTGATTTCAAGCTTGCCGCCGGCGTCGTTCATGTCGCACAGCCCGCGGCGGCGCTGGATCGGGCCGGCGCCGCGCTGCCGCACGATCCGTGGCGGCTCGGCGCGCTGCATTTGGCGACGACGCTTACCGGTTCGGCGCTGATCGCGCTGGCGCTGATGCATGGCGCGGTCACGCCCGAGGCCGCGTGGCAGGCGGCGCATGTCGACGAGGACTGGAACATGGAGCAGTGGGGCAGCGACGAGATCGCGCTTAAGCGACGCGGCTTTCGTTTTGTTGAATTCAAAGCCGCGGCGCTGGTGCTGCGGACGCTCAACGCGCTTTAGGTCGGGCTAAAGTCAATTTCACTGAGCGCCGCGTGTGGAATCGCCGCGGCGCGCGCCTTCGAAATCAGTCCGCTTTCGCGCCGGAAAACTTGACCACCATGGCCCACTTCTCGGTTTCGGATTCAATGAAATTGCTGAAATCGGCGATCGACAGCGGCATCGGCTCGCCACCAAGGTCGGTCAGGCGGCCCTTGAACTGAGCGTCTGCGAGTGCCGCATTGATCTCTTTGTTCAGCTTCTCGACGACCGCCGGCGGCGTAGCCTTAGGCGCCCCGATCCCGAACCAGGCCGTGGCCTCGTAGCCCGGCAAAAATTCGCCAAGCGTCGGCAGGTTCGGCAATCCATCCGAGCGCGCCGATCCGGTCACCGCAAGGCCGCGCAGCTTGCCGGCTCTTATGAAGTCAAGCGACGACGGCAGCGGATTGAAGGTGATTTGCACCTGGCCGCTTAAGAGATCGGGAAACTGGCTGCTGCGATAGGGAATATGCGTGAGCTTGACGCCCGCCATCATATTGAAGAGTTCGCCGGCGACGTGATTGATGCTGCCTATCCCCGGCGACGACATGTTGATCTTGCCAGGATTGGCCTTGGCGTAAGCAATGAATTCCGCAACCGTGTTGGCCGGAACTGCCGGATTCACCATCATCACGGCGGGAACGCGAAGGATACCGGCAACCGGCTGGATGTCGCGGATAAAGTTGAAGTTCAGCGTGTCGTAAAGCGTCGCATTGATGGCGTTTGTCTGCGTGACCCAGAGCAACGTGTAGCCGTCGGGCGATGCATGCACGACCGAATCGGCGGCCACATTGGTGCCGGCGCCCGTACGATTTTCGACGACGAATTGCTGCCCGAGTTGCTCCGACAGCCGTTGCGCCACAAGCCTTGCGGTGATGTCCGACGAAGTGCCGGCAGGAAAGCCGACGATGATATGGACCGGACGCGTGGGATAATCGAACGCCGCCGCGCTCCGAACGAGTGCGCTCCGACTCAGGATCGGCAACGCGCCGCCGCCGGCAACAAAACGCAAGAATGTTTTGCGGCTGAGCTTCATGATGGAGCGAGGCTACACCAATCCCCCGGTAACGTGTAGAGATGCGGCGTGGAACGCGCCGGGCGTTATCTCCTGCCAGCGCAAAGGGCGGCTCATGAAGATCTCGATCCTCGATGATTATTTTGACACGCTACGCACCCTTCCTTGTTTCCAGAAACTAAAAGGACACGATGTTGTTATCTGGAACGATCATATCCAGGACACTGACGCGCTGGCGGCGCGCTTGAAGGGCACCGAATGCCTGGTGCTCATTCGCGAGCGCACAAATGCTTGAACGGCTGCCCAGGCTTAAGCTCATCAGCCAGCGCAGCGTCTATCCGCATATCGACATTGAAGCCTGCACGCGCCGCGGCGTTGTCGTGTCGTCCAGCCAGCACGCCGGCATTCCTTGCTACGCCGCGGCCGAGTTGACCTGGGCGCTTATTCTCGCGGCGGCGCGTCAGTTGCCGCAGCAAATGGCGGCGCTCAAGGCCGGCAAGTGGCAGCTCGGAATCGGCACGACGTTGCGCGATAAAACGCTTGGCATTTTTGGCTATGGCCGCATCGGCGCGACGGTCGCGGGCTATGGCAAGGCCTTCGGCATGAACGTGGTGGCGTGGGCACGCGATGCGTCGCTAGCGCGGGCGCGCGGGGACGGCTACGCGACCGCCGGCAGCAAGGCGGAGTTTTTCGAATCGTGCGACATCGTCACGCTGCACATGCGGCTCGTGCCGGCGACGCGGCATATTGTGAAAGCCGAGGACTTGGCGCGGATGAAACCAGACGCCATACTGGTCAATACCAGCCGCGCGCCGCTGATTGAGCCCGGCGCCTTGGTGCCTGCGCTGCGCGCCGGCCGGCCTGGATATGCCGCGGTCGATGTCTTCGAAGACGAGCCGGTGCGCGATCCGGATTTGCCGCTGTTGCAGTTCGACAAAGTGGTGGCGACCCCACATATCGGCTATGTGACGCGCGAGGAATACGAAACGCAATTCATCGACATCTTTGATCAGATTGTTGCGTTCGCGGCCGGGCGGCCGATCAATGTCGTCAATCCGGAAGTTCTGGAAAGAGCGGTAGAGCGCAGCTGAGAGCGGCCATATCAGCGCTTATGGCCGCAAGCTTCACTGCGCCAAGCTCACGGTGCTTTATGTCACACACTTCATGACGGCCATCATGCTAAGCTGAGAATGTTCGAGCGTCTCGGAGCCGGGGGCGGCACATGCGGCGGCGCGAATTTATCACTATTTTCGGTGCTACGGCGCTCTCCCCGCTGGCCGCGCGTGCGCAACAACCGGCCAAGCCGGTGGTTGGATTCCTCAGTGTCGGAAAATCCGAGGCGAACGCGTCCCTTCAGGGCGCATTTCGTAGAGGATTGAAGGAAGCCGGCTACACCGAGGGCCAGAACGTCACCGTCGAATACCGCTGGGCCGATGGCCATTTTGACCGACTGCCGAGCCTTGCGGCCGATCTCGTCCACCGGCAGGTCACGGTGATCGCGGCGACCACTACGCCCGGAGCGCTGGCTGCCAAAAGCACCGGGACCACGATTCCAATCGTGTTTGAAACCGCAGGTGACCCGATCAAACTTGGCTTAGTGAAAAGCCTCAACCATCCGGGCGACAACGTCACCGGCGTGACCCAATTGAGCTCTGAGTTGATCTCAAAGCGGCTGGGCCTGCTTCGTGAACTCATACCCACGGCAAAGGTGGTCGGCTTGCTGGTCGATCAAGCCGATCCGAGAGCCGAGGCACAGGTGGCGGATATGCAGGAGGCGGCGCGTGGCCTCGATCTGCAAATCCACATTGTCAACGCCAGCAATGAAGATGAAATTGATAAAGCGTTTGCGAATATATCCCAGGTCGGAGCGCGCGGCCTGTTGGTGGGTACCGGAGAGTTCTTGCGCCGGCGGGCTGAACAAGTCGTCAGATTGGCCGCGCAGCAGAATTTACCCGCGATCTACCAGTATCGCGAGTTTGCCAAGGCGGGCGGCTTGATCAGCTACGGCACAAGCTTGGTCGAATCCTACCGCCAAGCTGGCGTTTACACCGGACGAGTCCTCAAGGGAGAAAAGCCCGGCGAACTCCCTGTGCTGCAAGCAGCCAAATTTGATCTGGTCATCAATCTCAAGACAGCAAAAGCGCTCAGTCTGACTATTCCCCCGGGCGTGTTGGCGATCGCCGACGAGGTGATCGAATGAAAACGGGACTTGCGCCCGTGAAAAACGGGGCTTGAGGGGGACAAATCCGATCCACAATTTGGTCAATCGACTGTCCTAATTGGACTCGATCCTGCTGTCGTAGGGCGCAGGTTACGGGTGCGCACATGAAACGCGGCGCAACGGCAGTTATCCTTCTTGCATTCGCCATCAGCTTGGCGACGATCGGCGCTCAGGCGCAAGGGATAGGCGGCGCCGGCGGCGGGCACAAACATCAAAAGCAAACGGATAAGACCGATCCGCAGAAGCGGAAGCCTGACGACAAAGCCTACAATGCTGCGCTCAAAAACGTGCCCGACAAACCCAAACCAGACCCGTGGCAGGGTGCGCGCTAAAGCTATCGGGTTCGCTGGCGGCTTAACTGTGCGGTCCCGCGCATCCATTCAGAAAGCCGCGCGCCGGTTCACTCCGCCGCGATAGATGAAGGTGTGCGGCTGCCATTTCCAGCATGTTGCGCAGCCGCTGGCGCTGCATAGTTGGCAACGATGTCGCGCAGCCAATCCATTTTGCGGATGGTGACGTCGGTCTGTCCGGACGGAATCACGATGCCGCTTTGCGCAAACGCCGTAAGGATCGCCATCGAAAGCTCGGTGCGAACGCCGCCGGTTTTGGCGATATCGGCGATGAAAGCGTAAAGCGTAAAATTCACGCTTGCGGGGGCGAATTCGTCGAGCGTGACGGCCGGTTCGGGTGTTTTGAGCACGTCCGGATTGTCGGCCGCGACTTTGAGAAGCACGGCTTGGACCTGGCGCGGATCGCTGTCATAGGCGACGCCGATCGGAATCGCGATGCGCCGGATATTGTTGCGGAACGTCCAGTTCTTCACCTTCTCCGAAACGAAATAAGAATTAGGGATAAGAACATGGGCGCGGTCGAATGTTTCCAATTCGGTCGAGCGCACGCTGATCTTGCGCACATAGCCTTCCTCGCCGCCGACGACCACCAGGTCGCCTACTCTGATCGGACGTTCAGCGAGCAAAATGAGGCCGGAGACGAAATTGTTGACGAGATTCTGCAAGCCGAAACCGATGCCGACGGATAGCGCGCCGGCGATGATCGCAATATTGGAAAGGCTGAATCCGGCATAAGAGAACGCCGTCAATGCGGCGATAACAATGCCGACATAGCCAATCCCGGTGCGGATCGAGTTTCGCACCCCGCCGGAAATTCCGGCCGGCAGCAGCACGCGCGCGTCAAGCCAGCCTTGAAACAGTCGAGCCGCCGCATAGCCGACCCCGAACACCAGTACGGAAGCCAATAGCGCGCCGAAGGTGACCTCGGTGCGGCCGATGCGCAGACCGAAAAACAGCTGCCAATACCATTCGCGAATGTCCGGCCCGGTGTATCCCCATTGCAGCATGATCAGCGGTACCGAGAGCACCAGCACTGCGAATTTCAAGAACAGGCTGATCGGCAAGGCGAGCTGTTCGCGCCGCGCCCGCTCCAAGGCGGCGCTGCGCTTGAGCCATCCACCGACAATCGTGCCGTCGTCGCTCAAGCCTTGCGCGAAACCGTCCACCCACAGCAGCAGTAGATAGACGAGGGCGAGGATCGATCCGGTGACGACCAGTTGCTGCGCCAGAAAGCGCGCCAGCGGCAGATAGCCGGCGACCGCGCAGACGACAATCGCGCCGACCATGGCCCAGACAATTGTGCGGATAAGTTTGAACAGTCGCGGCGGCGCGGCGGAGCTCGCCGTAGCAAGGGGGGTGCGCAGGAGAGCAACGACAAGGCCCGCCACGAGCAGGCTGGAAGGGAGCGCGATCGCGATGGTCAGCGCAAACGGCGCTTGGATAAGCCGGGTCACAACATAAAGAAACGTAGTCAGGCTATAAACGACAGCGAGCAGCGTGACGAGGCTGCGCAAGCGCGCCGCCGCCGCGTCCGAGGTCGGAACGAGCCGCCAGTGCGGCGCTCGCGGCGAAAATGCCGCGCTGGCAAGCGCCCAAACCGTGAAGACGATTATGAGCGACTGCGCCGTGACGTAGAACAGCCAGTCGATACGCTCCGGCAAGTTTTGCGTGCTGGCAATCATGCCGTACAGGAAGGCGACCGGTATGACGACCGGAAGGGCGCGGAAAACCACGACTGCGGCCGCCGCCGAAGCGCGACGCCAGAATGGCGGCGGCTCGGCGGTGTCTTCCCAGCGCCGCGTTCGGCGAACGCCTCGCCAGCATGCGGCGCCGAGCAGCAATGACAGCAGCAATGCTTCGCCGGCGATGTATCCGATTTCGCGCCGATCCGAAATGTTCTGCCACCAATCCGTGACCAAGTCGCGGATTTTGCGCGCCGCCGCGGGCACATGGTCCGGCAGGTTCGCCCAAGTCTCATAGGCGTAAACGCCGGGTATCGGTTGAAACAGGATGGAAGAAAAATTCTTGCGGCGGATATCCTGAATCGCGTTCAGCAGATTCTCGATCCGCAGATTGGTCGAATTGACCGCGGTTTGCCCTCCGGAAATAATACTTGAATTATAATTGAGTTCGGCGCGAGCGAGCGCGGTTTGCTCCGGCTCGGCAGGCTGACCCGCGGCCGGAGCGGGACTAAACAGATCTATCTGCGCTTTATCGGCCTGCAGCCGCGGCTGCAGCTTGCTCGACAGATCCGCAACGTCGGAACGCACACGCTGCAGGCCATCGCGAAACTCATTGAGC
>JBAQBC010000402.1:0-16487 GCA_049286035.1 Xanthobacteraceae bacterium | reverse complement strand
TGCTTACACGACGTGCTCAATCGTCACCCCGCATCCGGGAAGAATTGCGGCATTCAGCCAGCCAAAGCCGCCTCGATTGCCGCGATTGCAGCTTGCGCTTTCGAGCCGTCGGGTCCGCCGGCCTGCGCCATGTCGGGCCGGCCGCCGCCGCCCTTGCCGCCGAGCGCCTCGGCGCCTTTGCGGGCGAGATCGATGGCATTAAAGCGCGTCACCAGATCGTTGGTGACACCGACCACGATTCCGGCTTTGCCGTCGGCACTGACGCCGACGATTGCGACCACGCCTGAGCCAAGCTTTTTCTTGCCGTCATCGGCGAGGCTGCGCAGATCTTTCAGATCGATTCCCTCAACCGCGCGCGCCATCAATTTGACGTCGCCGACCTTGCGCACACCGTCCGCGCCGTCGCCGGCTTCGCTGCTGCCGCCGCCGCCCATTGCAAGCTTCTTCTTCGCCTCCGAGAGGTCACGCTCGAGCCGCTTGCGTTCGTCGATCAGTCCGCCGAGGCGCGCCGGCAGTTCGTCGATCGGCACGCGCAGTTCGGCTGCGGCAGCTTTGGCAATTCGCGTGAGATTGTTGGCATTGTGGCGCGCCGCCGTCGCGGTGAGCGCCTCGATCCGGCGCACGCCAGCCGAAACTCCGCTCTCGGCAACGACTGAGACAAGGCCGATGTCGCCGGTGCGGTTGACATGGGTGCCGCCGCACAATTCGACCGACCAGCCCAAAGTGTTGCCGCCCTCCAATGTTGAAGGATCCTGGCCCATTGCGACCACGCGCACCTCGTCGCCGTATTTTTCGCCGAACAAGGCGCGCGCTCCGGAGGCGATGGCGTCGTCGCGGCTCATCAGCCGCGTGATCACCGGCGCGTTTTGCAGCACCATGTCATTGGCGATGTCCTCGACGCGCTCGATCTCCTCGCCGCTCATCGCCTTCGGATGCGAGAAATCGAAGCGCAGCCGGTCCGGCGCGACCAGCGAGCCTTTCTGCGCAACGTGATCGCCGAGCACTTGGCGCAAGGCCTCGTGCAACAAATGTGTCGCCGAATGGTTTCGACGAATATCGGAACGCCGATCATAATCGACCTCGAGCGCCAGCGCGGCACCCGGTTTCACCGTGCCTTCTTCGACGCTGCCGATATGCGCGTAGAGGTCGCCGGCATATTTTTGCGTGTCGGTGACTTTGAAACGAATACCGTCGGCCGTCATGACGCCGGTGTCGCCGACTTGACCGCCCGATTCGCCATAGAACGGCGTCTGATTGAGGATGACGACGCCGCTTTCGCCCTTCTTCAGCGCGCCAACTTCCTTGCCGTCGCGCAAGACGGCGGAGACCACGCCCTCGGCGCTCTCGGTCTCGTAGCCGAGAAACTCGGTGGGACCGAGCTTCTCCCGCAAGGCAAACCAGACCGCTCCCGCCGCGGCTTCGCCAGAACCGGTCCATGACGCACGCGCTTTGGCGCGCTGACGTTCCATCGCGTCGGTGAACGAGGCGATATCGACGCCTATGCCGCGCGGCCGCAGCGCATCCTGGGTCAGATCGAGCGGGAATCCAAAAGTGTCGTAGAGCGTGAACGCGGTGTCACCGTCAAACATGTCGCCCTTCTTGAGCGATTTGCTCGCCTCTTCGAGCAAAGCGAGGCCGCGCTCCAGCGTGCGGCGGAAGCGAACCTCTTCGAGCTTCAATGTCTCGGTGACGAGCGACTGGGCGCGAATGAGCTCGGGATAGGCCTGCCCCATCTCGCGCACGAGAATCGGCATCAGTTGCCACATCAGCGGCTCTTTCACACCGAGCAGTTCAGCATGCCGCATGGCGCGGCGCATGATGCGGCGAAGCACGTAGCCGCGGCCCTCGTTGGACGGCAGCACGCCATCGGCGATCAGGAACGCGCTGGCGCGCAGATGATCGGCGATGACACGGTGCGACGCCTTGCGCTCGCCTTCCGGATCGACGCCGGTGAGTTCGGCGACCGCCTCGATCAATGCGCCGAACAGATCGATCTTGTAATCGTCGTGCGTGCCTTGCAGCACGGCGGCCATGCGCTCGATACCCAATCCGGTATCGATCGACGGCCGCGGCAGGTCGATGCGCTTGCCGTCGGCAAGCTGCTCGTACTGCATGAATACGAGATTCCAGATTTCGACGAAGCGATCGCCCTCGGCTTCTGGAGTCCCCGGCGGTCCGCCCCAGATATGCTCGCCGTGATCGTAGAAAATTTCCGAACAGGGACCGCACGGCCCGGTGTCGCCCATCGCCCAGAAATTGTCGCTGCCGGCAATGCGCACGATCTTTTTCTCCGGCAGGCCCGAGATCTTCCGCCACAGCGCAAACGCATCGTCGTCGTCGATGTAGACGGTGATCAGCAGGCGATCGGCAGGAACCGCGAACTCCTTGGTCACCAGCCGCCAGGCCAGCTCGATCGCGCGCTCCTTGAAGTAATCGCCGAACGAGAAATTGCCGAGCATCTCGAAAAAGGTGTGATGGCGGGCGGTGTAGCCGACATTATCGAGATCGTTGTGCTTGCCGCCGGCGCGGACGCACTTTTGCGCCGTGACCGCGCGCGAATAGGGCCGTTTTTCGAGACCGGTGAAGACGTTTTTGAACTGCACCATTCCGGCATTGGTGAACATCAGGGTCGGGTCGTTGCGCGGAACGAGCGGCGAGGAAGGCACGACTTCGTGCCCCTCGCGCGCGAAATAGCCGAGGAAAGCCGTTCTGATGTCGTTGACGCCGGTCATTTCGGGGCAACTGTCTAACGAGACGCCGCTTTTGTGTCCAGGAAAGCGGGGGCTCTCGGGTAAATTTGATATGGGCCGGTAAAGCATATAAGCGCTCTGGCGGCGGCGAACATATGAACGAACGCACCGGCAAATCCCCCCTCCCCGGCACGCTGCAAGAACGGCTGCGCCAAGGGCACTTCGTCATGACGGCGGAGCTGGTGCCGCCACTGTCCTGCGATGCGCAGGCACTCTTAAACAAGGCGATCGCGCTTAAGGGCCTCGCCGACGCCGTCAACGTCACCGATGGCGCCGGCGCCCGCGCCCATATGAGCGCGCTCGCGGGCGCGAGCCTGCTTTTGCAGGCCGGCGTCGAACCCATCCTGCAGATGACCTGCCGCGATATGAACCGGCTCGCCTTGCAGAGCGAGATGATGGGCGCGGCCGCGCTCGGCATCCGCAATCTCCTGCTCCTTTCGGGCGACGATCCCAAATCCGGCGATCAGCCGGACACCAAGCCGGTGTTCGACGTCGATTCGAGAACGCTGATCGCCACCGCGCGTCTGCTGCGCGACGACGGGACGCTGCCGACCGGCCGCAAGGTCGAAGGCAAGGCTGATTTCTTTATTGGCGCCGCCGACATGCCGCTCGATCCGCCGGAGGGCTGGCAGCCCAATGCGCTTGCCGCCAAGATCGATGCCGGCGCCCAGTTCGCGCAGACGCAATTCTGCATGGATGCATCGATCGTGCGCCGCTACGTCGCCGCCCTGGAAAGAGCCGGCATCACCAGCAAGATTGCGCTTCTCATCGGCGTCAATCCGCTGCGCTCGGCCAAATCGGCGCGCTGGATGCAACATCACCTCTACGGAACGATCATCCCCGACGCCTTCATCGCGCGGCTCGAGCAAGCGGCCGATCCGGCGTACGAAGGTCTGCGTATCTGCGTCGAATTGATCGAGGAGCTTGCCACCATTCGCGGCGTCGCTGGCGTCCATATCATGGCGCCGGGCAATGACATAGCGATCCCGGAGGCGATCAAGGCGGCGCGGGCCCGCGTTCAGCGCGCCGGGGTCTGAGTCGATTCCTCGCTCGTGCGAATATCAATCTCCGACGTCAAGGTACGATGCACCGGACACTTGTCGGCGATTTCCAGGAGCCGCTTGCGCGTCTCCGCATCGAGTTCGCCTTCAAAGCTGATACTGCGGTCGATGCGATCAAGCATCCCTTCCTTGGTTTCGCATGCGGCGCAGTCGGCAGCGTAGATCCGGCTGTGGCGGAGCCGCACCCGCGTGCGCGTGAGCGGCAGCTGCTTGCGGTCGGCGTAAAGGCGTAGCGTCATCGACGTGCAGGCGCCAAGCGCCGCCAGTAGCAAGTCGTACGGTCCCGGGCCGCTGTCGAGCCCGCCGGCTGCGACCGGCTCGTCGGCCAGGAAGCGATGCGCGCCGGCGATGATTTCCTGCTGAAACGTGCCCTGCCGCGTCTCGCGCACAACGACCTCGCCGGACTCGGCCTCGGCGACGGGCTGCTTTGGCGCCGCCATCGGCGCTGCCATGTCGAGATAACGCTCGGCCCAGGCGGCGATCACATGCGCGACATAGGCGGCGTCGCTTGGCCGCGGCAGCAGATGATCGGCGCCGGCGAGCGAGATGAAGCTTTTCGGATGCTTGGCTGTCGTGAAGATGTGGCTGGCGTTATCGATACCGACGGTCTCATCGGTCGGCGAATGGAAAACCAACAGCGCCTTGCGCAGCTCGGCAATGCGTCCCGCAAGATTTTGCCCGGCAATATCGTCGAGCAAACCGCGCCGGACCCGGAACGGGCGGCCGGCGAGCGTCACCTCGACTTCGCCTTTGCTTTTTATTTCTTCGACGCGCTCGCCGAACAAGCCGGCGACGTGGGCCGGATCGAACGGCGCGGCGATCGTCACCACTGCGCGCGCCTCGGCGATGCGGTGCGCCGCGGCGAGCACCGCCGCACCGCCGAGGCTATGGCCGATGAGAATCGCGGGTGCGGCAATCTGCGTCCGTAAATGATCGGCGGCGGCGACGAGATCGTCCACATTCGATGAGAAAGTGGTGTTGGCGAACTCGCCTTCGCTGCTGCCGAGTCCAGTGAAATCGAAACGCAGCACCGCAATGCCGTGTGAGGTAAGGCCGTGCGCGATCAGCCGCGCCGCCTTGTTGTCTTTGCCGCAGGTAAAGCAATGCGCGAACAGGGCTACGGCGCGGATCGGCCCGTCTGGCCGATCAAGCAGTGCGGCCAATTTTTCACCCTGAGCATTGGCGAAATCGAAGCGCTCGGCCGGCATGATGTTTAGCTCCTGTTGTTGATGAAGACCGGCGCGTCGCGAGATGGCGCGAGATTCATCGTCCCAATTCGCGCATTGCCGCGTCCAAACCTTCGATCGTCAGCGGATACATGCGCCCGGCGAGAAGCCGGCGCATCAGCCGGATCGAGGCCGTCGTCTCCCATTCCGCTTGCGGCACCGGATTGAGCCATATGCAGGCCGGATAAGTGGCGACGATGCGCTCCATCCAGAGGCGCCCGGGCTCCTCGTTGAAGTGCTCGACCGAGCCGCCCGGCGCAACGATCTCATAGGGCGACATCGTCGCGTCGCCGACAAAGATCACCTTATAGTCGTGCGGATAGGTGTGCAGCACGTCCCAGGTCAGCGTCGTCTCGGTCCAGCGTCGGGCATTCTGTTTCCAAACTTTTTCGTACAAGCAATTGTGGAAATACAGATGCACGAGATGCTTGAATTCGCTCTTGGCCGCCGAAAACAACTCCTCCGTACCCTTGACATGCCAATCCATCGAGCCGCCGACGTCGAGAAATAACAGCACCTTGACGGTGTTGCGCCGCTCCCGCCGCATCAGAATGTCGAGATAGCCTTTGTGCGCAGTGCCTTTGATCGTGCCGTCGAGATCGAGTTCTTCCGGCGCGCCAGTGCGCGCGAATTTGCGCAAGCGCCGCAGCGCGATCTTGATGTTGCGGGTGCCGAGCTCGACATCGTCGGCGAGATCCCTGAACTCGCGCCGGTCCCACACCTTTACCGCGCGAAAATTGCGGTTCTTATCCTGCCCGATGCGGATGCCTTCAGGATTGTAGCCGTAGGCCCCGAATGGCGAAGTGCCGGCCGTGCCGATCCATTTCTTGCCGCCTTGATGGCGGCCGCGCTGTTCCGCGAGCCGTTGGCGCAACGTTTCCAGAAGTTTGTCGAGGCCGCCCAGAGCCTCGATCTGCTTTTTCTCTTCTTCGGTGAGGTATTTTTCGGTGAGCTTTCTCAGCCATTCGGCGGGTATTTCCGCACTCAGCGCCTGTTCGATGAGATCGAGACCCTTAAAGACGTGGCCGAACACGCGATCGAACTTGTCCAGATTGCGCTCGTCCTTCACCAGCGCGGCGCGCGACAGATAGTAGAAATCTTCAACCCGGCGCCCGGCTAGATCCCGCTCCATGGCCTCCATGAGCGTCAGATACTCACGCAGCGTCACCGGCAAGCCGGCCTGCTTCAGCTCATGGAAGAAGGTCGCAAACATCGTCGCATTCTAGCCCTCGTTAGCTCCACAGGGGGACCTATCCGGCATTCCTGGCTGGATAGGTCCCACAAAGATATATCTTGCGTTATGACGCATTATGAGATATCTAAAGATATATCTCAAATCAGGAGAGTTTTGAAATGCATGGACATTGTGGATCGTATCGTTGGGCCGCGGGACGTCACCGCCGCGGCCGTTTTGGCGGATTTGGCTTCGGCGGCCGGCATGGCAGCGGACATGGCGGCAGCTTTGGCGGCGGGATGAACCCGGACGACATGCGCGCCGGGCGGATGCTGGCGCAAGGCGACTTGCGGCTGGTCGCGCTGGCGCTGATCGCGCAAGCGCCACGCCATGGCTACGAAATCATCAAGCTCGTCGAAGAGAAGACCGCCGACTGGTACAGCCCGAGTCCGGGCATCGTCTATCCGACGCTGACCTTTCTGGAAGAAGCGGGTTATGTGACCGTCTCCGCGGAAGGCGCCAAGAAGCTCTACACCATTACCGACGAGGGCCGTGCCTATCTCGACGCCAATCGGGACCTCGCCGACGTGGTGCTCGACCGGCTAAGCGCAATCGGTGAGCGCGTGAACCGCTGGCGGCGCGCGGCGCGCGGGGAACGTGAGCAGCGCCGGAGCTTGCCGCCGCTCCTCGAAGCCGCGTTCGATCATTTGCGCGAAACCGTGGGCAAGCGGCTGGAAGGCGATGCCGAGGCCGAAGCGCATCTTGCCGAAATCCTTGCTCGCACTGCCGGCGAAATGCAGCGGCGCAATTGATCTTTAGTGCATGAATCCGGAAAAGTGGGAACCGGTTTTCCGAAAAGATCATGCCCAAACAATAAGCTAAAACGAAATGGTGATTCAGCTAATCCCATTTCGCTTTTAGCCGGCTGCGCCAGTGTCGGGCGTTTGCACGTGCTCGGGCCGAATTCCCAGCGCCAACAGGCGAGCGGGAAGGCGCCGCAGAAGCGGAAACGTATCGAACAGCTTAAACAGCAAGGGCGGCTTCGGCTCGCGCGTGCTTTGCAAAGCCGGGCCGATGATCCGGTTCTGCATAGTGAGCTGAATTTTCTGGGTCATGCGCGCCGGGAAATCGCGCCGCGCTTGTACCGCCTGTAGATGGCCGCTGCTCGTCGTGCCGGCCTGCAAAGGCGCGGCCAAGCGGTTGGCGGCGGCAACCGCATCCTGCACCGCGATATTGATGCCAACACCACCGATTGGCGACATCGCGTGCGCCGCATCGCCAATACAGATGAGCCCGGGCCGCCACCATTGCCGCAATCGATTGACCATGACGCTTAACAGCTTGACGTCGTCGAAGCTTCTCAGTTCGCCGATGCGATCGGCCAGGAACGGTGACAGCGCGACCACACGGTTGCGGAACGCCTCGATACCGTTCGCCGTTACCCGATCGATGCCGCCCTTCGGTATGACGTAAGCGCACTGCCAATAGTCGCCGCGATCGAGCATGACGAGCAGCGCGCCGGCCGCGATATGGCCGAACACGTCGGCGCCATCGGTGTCGCGACGCGTGATGCGAAACCACAGCACGTCCATCGGCGCGCCGTAGTCGTCGGTCTGCAAACCGGCCTTCTTGCGTATCGTCGAATGACGCCCATCACAGCCGACCACAAGATCCGCATGGATCGTCAATTCTCCATCCGGCGTCCGGACGCGCACGCCGACGATGCGATCGCCTGATTCGATCAGATCCGTCGCCTCCGCCCGCATGCGCAGATCGAATTGCCTGTAGCGGCGGCCGTGCTCGGCGAGAAAGTTGAGAAAATCCCATTGCGGCATTAGCGCGATATATTTGCATTGTGTCGGAAGATGCGTGAGATCGATCAGCCGGATGCGCCGGTTTCCGACCTGCAGCGATAGCCGATCGACGGTGCGGTGTGGCAGCTTCAGGAACTCATCAAGCAGGCCGAGCTCGTAAATGAGCTCGAGGGTCGATGGATGCACGGTATCGCCGCGAAAGTCGCGGAGAAAATCCGCATGCTTTTCCAGGACGACAACGCGTACCCCGGCGCGCGCGAGGAGAAAACCGAGCATCATTCCAGCTGGTCCGCCGCCGGTGATGCAACATTGCGTGGTCAGCGAACCGTTCGTCACGACTTGATTTCACCTTTCAGGCGCGCTTTGAGCTTGCGGCAAGCCGTCCAGGCATTCAATCCGCGGGCGTCGCCTTTCGCGCATAAAAATTGGGCATGTGAACGCCTGCGTGAAGGCCCGCCCCGACCACCGATCGCACGGAACCCTCACATTTCCGCCGCAACCGACGTGCTAATAAGAACCATCGTTCGCCCGCCCCCAGCATCATGCGCCTTTTAAGAATCCCCGCTTTTTGCCTCGCTGTTTTGTTTGCCCTAGCTCCGCTCGATGTCGCTTTGGCGCAGCTTGCGGGGACCGGCGACTTTCGCATCGCCTGGGAGGTAAAGAGCCGGTTCCGTCTCTTCCGCCATGAAGCAGATTTTCTGCGCATGGCTGCGGCAAGCCGCGGCGACGGCGTGCTGGCGGCGGAACACCGGCTTGCGCATGATACCGACGGGCTCGGCTGGGCGAAGGACGTTGTCGCCGAGCTTTGTCTCGACACTTCGGGCAACTTACTTGAGACGTGCGACCGTGACGGCGAGCACGAAAACTATCTCTCGCCGCGCGATTATCCTGTCGGCGTGACGATTTCCGGGGCGGTGCCCGAAGGTCTCGATTGTTTGTGGACGTTCAACGATGGCGAAACTTCGCCGCGGCAGAGCACCGCTCCCTGCGATCGCGAAGTCAAACTGCGCGTGCGCGCCGGCCGGACCACCGTCGCGACCGTGGACATTCCACTCGGCGACGGCACCGCGCAGCGCGTGACAACCGACATTGCCGTGCGCGATGTCCTCATCGCCGGACTTGGCGATTCCATAGCCGCCGGCGAAGGCGATCCGGACCGGGCGGTGAAGCTCGAGGGTGGCTTCTGCTTCAGACGTTTCTTAGGCGGCGGCGGCAGCCAGTACTACCGGCCGAGCCGCGCTGGCTATACCGACGACCGGTCTTGCGAAAACGGGCCGTCGAGTCCGGCCGCCGGAATAAATTGGGCGAAGCACGGCGCTCGCTGGATGAATCCGGCGTGTCACCGCTCGCTGTACAGTTATCAGGTGCGCACCGCATTGGCGCTCGCAGTCGAGCAACCGCACCTTGCCGTCACGCTATTGCCGCTTGCCTGTACTGGAGCGACGATCGGCGCCGGCATGTTCGCCGGACAGCGCGCCGACGACTGCCCTTGGGTTGTCGGCATCGAGAGTTGCTCGGGAACGGCGCCGGCCCAGTTTAGCGAGCTGCGGAATCTCATCACCGCCCTGCACCGGCAGCAGCCGAACCGCGGCCTCGATCTCGTATTGCTGACCGTCGGAGCCAATGACGTCAACTTTGCCGGGCTGGTGGCAAACGTAATCGTCGACGCCGCAACCGAGCGGCTATTGCTGCGCCAAGGCGGCGCCATCTCCAGTGTGGCGGATTCGCAAAAGGCGCTCGATCAGGATTTGCCCGATGAATTCGCGCAATTGCGGACCGCGCTCAAACCGTTTGTCGGCGGCAATCTCAATCACGTTGTCTTCGTGTCTTACGGCAATCCGGCCATGCAAGGGGAAAACAAGCCCTGCTCGGGCGGACGCGACGGCTTGGATGTGCATCCGGCATTCGGCGCCGACAGCGAGCGGCTGCGCGCCGCCGCGGAATTTGTCGATGCGAAATTCCTGCCGAAATTAAAATCGCTGGCCACCTGCGAAGGCAAGTCCTGTCGCGATCCACTAACCGACCGGATGATTTTCGTTGACGGTCATCAGTCGGACTTTTCCAGGCACGGCATGTGCGTGCGGGCAGCCACCGATCCGGAATTCGATCGCAACTGTTTTGCGGTCAACGGCGAGAGTTTTCAATCGGATCCGACCGTCGCCGCGGATGATCCCATGGCTTGCAGCGAGCCAGCGGGAAACTACCGACCTTACGCTTCGCGCGGGCGCTGGATCAGAACGGCGAACGACAGCTACTTCACGGCCATGACTTATCCCGAGGGCATGCCGGCAATTCTCAAGCCGAGCGACATTCATGACGCGCTGTGGGGCGTTTTGAGCGCAGTGTATGGCGGGGCGGTGCACCCAACCGCCGAAGGCTACGCGGCCATGACCGACGCGGCGCTGCCGGCAGCGCGCGCAGTGCTCGGTCTAACCCCGCCTCCGGCCATCCAGGCTGAGCCGCTGCCGCCGCTGGGCGCCTCCGCGCCCGCACCGGCAGCCACGCCAGCCGCTTCGGCCGTGCCGCCGAAAACGCCTTGATCAGGAGGCCACACGCTCCGGGGCGGCGGCGCGCTCGGCAGCCGCCGGACGCTCCGGCGCCACGCCAAGCTTCTTCTGCAGGCTTGTTGAGGACGTGGTGTACTGAAACACCAGTCGCTTATCCGGATAGATGTAACGATGCGCCTTTTGTGCCATGAGCGCCGCCTCGTGGAATCCCGAAAGAATAAGCTTGAGCTTGCCCGGATACCAATTGATGTCGCCGATCGCGAAAATGCCGGGGACATTGGTTTCGAAGCTTGCCGTTTCGACCGGGATCAGCTCGTTGTTGTGCAACTGAAAGCCCCAATTCGCCACTGGCCCGAGCTTCATCGTCAGCCCGAAAAACGGCAACAGCGCATCGCAAGCGATCTCGAAGTTCGAACCGTCGTTCGTCTTGACGATCGCCTTGCTCACCTGACCGTCGCCGCCGTTAAGCGAAGTCACCTGTCCAAGCACCAGATCGATTTTGCCCTCGCCAACCAGCGACATCATCTTGTTGACGCTGTCGGGAGCGGCGCGGAATTCGCTGCGGCGATGCAACAGCGTCAGGTGGCTTGCGAGCGGCGCGAGATTGAGCGTCCAGTCCAGCGCGCTGTCGCCGCCGCCCACGATCAGAATGCGCTTGCCGCGAAACGCCTCCATTTTACGCACGGCATAGAAAACGGATTTGCCTTCATACGGTTCGATGCCGGGAATCGGCGGGCGCTTAGGCTGGAATGAGCCGCCGCCGGCCGCGATGACGAGGACCTTGCTCTCGAACTGCTTGCCCTGATCGGTTGTCACGCGAAACAGCGGATCGCCGATCTTCTCCACCCGCTCCACCATTTCGCCGAGATGGTATTGCGCGTTGAATGGCTTGATCTGCTGCAGCAGCGAATCCACCAGTCCCTGCGCGCTGGTATAGGGAACGCCGGGAATGTCGTAGATCGGCTTCTCCGGATAAAGCTCGGCGCATTGCCCGCCGATTTTGTCGAGGATGTCGACCAGGTGGCACCGCATGTCGAGCAAACCAAGCTCGAAAACTGCGAATAGGCCGATCGGCCCGGCACCAACAATGAGAACGTCGGTTTTTATCGATTCGGTCATGTCTTATCCAAGTCTGTCTAACAAGTCTGTTTAGGTCGTGTTCAAGCTCGCTCAGCCGTCCGGCAATTTCGGGGAAGCGGCCTGTTTAGCGTGGCTGGGCCGACAGGGAAAGAGGACAGTTCGGCAGCCGTTTTCAAGATCACGTTAGGCCTAATCACGTTAGGCTTGGCGCGACGGGGTGGTCACAACCAGCCCATCAAGGTCGTCGCGCACCTTGATTTGGCACGAGAGGCGGGAATTCGGCCGCACCTCGAAAGCGAAGTCGAGCATATCTTCTTCCATCGGCGAAGGTTCGCCGACCTTCTCGCGCCAGGCCTCGTCGATATAGACGTGGCAAGTCGAGCAGGCGCATGCGCCCCCGCATTCCGCCTCAATCTCGGGAACCCCGTGATTGATAGCCACCTCCATGACGGTGGAACCGACCGCGCCGTCGACGGTGCGTGTAGCACCTGCGGAATCGATATAGGTAATTTTGACCATAGGGGAACCACGGGTCGACAATTTCAGCTTGGGGAACGCCGGCGGGAATTGCGATATTGCGGCGGCATGGTTCTACCGGCTCGCCGCGGAATGCGCCAGCGGGCCCTCTATCCGCCGCAAAACCGCGGCTATGCCCAGGCGCGGCCCCAACCTGGCCTCATTGTTGTCAGCACAATGGCGCCTGCGCCTCGGTCGGCAAAATGGGGGTAGGCTGATCAAGCCGTTAACGATGATTAAAAGGTCGTTACCGACCGGGTTTTCTTTGATCTGCCAGACCGATAGGATGCCCGCAGGTGGTGCGGCATGGGGCTTTTTTGGGGAGTCCCTTAACGAGCGAACGATGACCGAGCACGCGCTTCTGCGCGGGCGGAAGATCATGTCTGAGCGCTCCATGCTGAGCTCCTTTTGTAACTGATTGGGCCGTCCTGGGCAGGCGTAACACGCGAGGCGACGACCGAAATGGCCAATTACCCGAAAAAAATGAACGACCCAACCGAAGCTGCGCTGTCGGCAATCCAGGAGGCGCTCAACGTCCACGAAGAAGACGAGCAGCCCGAGAGCCCCGCGGCCACGCCGGACCTTTTCACCACCCCGGCCGAGAGCCCGCAGCAGATCGCCGACACCGTCGCCACCAAAGAACAATCCGAGAAAGCTCCGAGCGCGAGCGACGTTGCGGACGTTGCCGGTCGCGCCGCCAATGACGACCAGCAATCGATCGGCCAAATCCTTCATGCCTTGCAGCGTCGTCCAGCCCGTTCATCCTACTTTGTCGCCGCGCTGTTTTCCGGAGCCTGGATCGTCGGCTGCCTTGGCCTTTCGCTGGCCTATTTGTCGGACCTGCATGCCGCGCTCGGCACCGGACGCTCGCCGGTGGCGCTGGTCATTGGTCTCGGCGCCGCGGCATTGCTGCCGATCATTTTCTTTTTCGGCGTCGCCCACATGGCCTGGCGCGCGCAGGAACTGCGCCTGATCGCGCAGTCCATGGCGCGCGTGGCGATGCGGCTCGCCGAACCGGAGGGCGTGGCGCGCGATTCGATCGTCACTGTCGGTCAGGCGATCCGGCGCGAGGTCGCGGCCATGGGCGACGGCGTCGAACGTGCGCTGGCGCGCGCCAGCGAACTGGAAGCGCTGGTGCAAAGCGAAGTCGCCGCGCTTGAGCGAACCTACAGCGACAACGAAGTGCGGATTCGCGGGCTTCTTCAGGAGCTCGGCAATCAGCGCGACACGCTGGTGGGTCAGGCCGAGCACGTCCGTACTGCGCTCGGCAATGTGCAGATCGATCTGACACAGGACCTGTCGACGATCAGCGATCTCGTGGGCCAGCAGGTCAATGAAGCAGCCCAGCGCATAACCCAGTCGCTTTCGGAAAAAGGCGAACACATCACCGCGACGCTCGCGCAAATCGGCGACAATATGGTTCTACAATTGAGCCAGCGCGGCGGTGACATGCTCGATCGCCTGGAGGCAGCGAGCGAGGAGACATCACGCGCGATCGCGCTCGCAAGCGATCGCTTGTCGTCCAACCTCGACTTCAAGACTAATCACATCGGCGAAGAATTTGCCGAGATCGCCAACGGCCTCGAAGACATGATGTCGGCGCGGCTCGATCGCGTCGCCGAGAACTTCTCGGAAAAATCGCTTGGCGTGGTCGATCTGATGGTCGGCAGATCGCAGGCGCTGACCGATGCCATCGTCGAAACCTCGAATCAGCTCGCCGAAGCCATCGCCACACGGGCCGATGAGGTCAACAGTACGCTCAAGACGTCGGGTGAATCGCTGTTGCTCGGCCTCGACCTGCGCGGCGGTGAGGTAGCGGCGAAGCTCGAACAAGCGGGCGGTCAGGTCACCCAAGCCATGATCGCGCGCAGTGCCGCGCTCACCGATGCACTCCGCGAATCCGCCGAGCATGTCACCGGCGTGGTTGCGACGCGGAGCGATGCGCTCAAAGAGATGCTGCAGACGCGTCTTTCCGCCTTCGAGGAAATGTTCAGCGATACCGGCACCGCGCTCGGCGAAAAGATCTCGCGCGATTCATCGACGCTCGGCAATCTCATCACCCGACACCTCGCCGAGTTCGATCGCACCGTGAAGACCTACGGCGCGGAGCTGGTCGAGCGCCTCGGCGCGCGCACCCAGGACGTTTCTGAATCTATGCGCAGTTATCTCGATAGCTTCGACAGCCGCGTCACGTCCAAAGCGAACGAAGTCAGCAGCACGCTGGACCAGCGTCTTTCCCGCTTCCAGGAGACGATCGAAAGCCGTTCCGACGCGCTGACGAATGCGCTGTCTACCCGCGTTGGCGAGGTCGGCAAAACCCTCGCTGAAGGCGGCAAAGAGGTCATCACGGCTCTCGACAAGCGCATTACCGACGTGACTACGCTGATCGACGCGCGCGCGGCCAAGCTCGGCGATACGCTCGGCGAGCGGATCGCAACGATCGACACCATGCTCGGCAAAAACGCCTTGGAGGTCGTTGGCGCCCTGGACAATCGCGTCGCGCATTTGGAGCAGCTTTTGGTCGGGCGAGCGGAGGCCGTCGTTCAACAGATGGAAGTCCGCAGTCGCGCCGCGGCCGACTTGCTCAATTCGCGGTTCGAACAGCTTTCCGACTCGATCAAGACCAACTCTACCGCCGCCGAGCGCGCGCTGACCCAGCTCGCGGCGAATACCACCGAAGCGCTCGGTAAAAGCGCAGCGGCAAGCACGGCGGCCACGGAAGCCCTCAACCGCAGCGCCGCTGAAGCGACCGTCTCGCTTAACCGCAGCGCCGGCGCGCTCAGTAACACGATTGTCAAAAACGCAACCTCCGCCAACGAGGCGATCGGCAAGGCCGCGGCGACTGCCGCGGAGCTTCTCGCCAAGACTTCGCAATCCGCCGCCGATGCGATCACCAGAACGACCGCAACCAGCGCGGAGACGCTCGCCAAGACCTCGCAGTCCAGCAGCGATGCAATTGTTCGCAGCGCCGGCGATGCCGAGCGCAAGCTGATCAGCATGAGCACCGAGGTTTCGCGTAACATCGTCAGCAAGGCCAACGAGATCAACGGCGCGCTGACGGAGCGTGTCGACGACATGGCGAAGATCCTCGACGAAAAATCGAGCACGCTGATTTCGACGTTGTCAAACAAGGGCGACGAGTTTGCCGGCCAGGTCGAACGCATCACCGAGCAGACGGTGAAGACGATCGATGCCAAGGGCTTTTTCTTCACTCAGACGATGACGGACAAGAGCGAAGAGATTGCCCGTTTGATCAACGACGCCAGCCTGAACGCGACGGCGGCGGTTACCCGCACGCTGGGACAAATGCAGGAAGGCGCCCAAGGCGTTACCGAGGCGGCCAAATCGACCATTGTACGCACGCTCGAGGAGCTGCAGCGGGCGACGACGGGTGCGATCGAGGAATCCAAGCAGACCGCGGCGGCGACTCTGGCCGAGATGATGGAGACGCACACGATGCTGCGCTCCGATTCAACCGCCGTGTTCGAGCGTCTGCGCGAAGCGAACATCCTGCTGCAGGAAGTGCTCAGCGGCGCCCATGAAAACATGAGCTCGATCGAGCACACGATGACGACTCGCGTGTCGGAATTCGTCGCCGCCATGACCGATCTGAGCAGCAAGACCGGCGCGACCACGTCCAAAGTGGAACAGCACCTCGGCAACTTCAACACGGTCACAGGCAAGGTGCTCGGCGATCTCGGCGATCTCGCCAACCAGTTCAGTTCGCATGGTCGAACGCTTGCCGATGCCGTTGCGGTGCTGGAGAGCGGCAACCGCCGCACCGAGGAATCGATCGCGCAGCGTCAAACGACCGTCGAGTCGCTGGTTTCCACTCTCGATACCCGCGCCGAAGATTTCGGCCAGCGGCTGGCGCGCTTCTCCGCGCTTTTGGATGAGTCGCTGCAGACCGCGACCACCCGGGCCCGTGAAATCGCCGGTTTGATGGCGCAAACCAGCAACGAGAGCGTGCAGACCATCGAGCAGCAATACGAGCTGGTCCGCAAGACTTCGGAGGAAGAGCGAACCCGCACCAGCGATGCGCTCACGGCGGCCTATGATGAGGCCTTCACGCAAGTGCAAAGCATGTTCACCGAGTCGACTGCGCGCTTTAGCGAAGTCATGCTGGGCATGAAGCAGATGGCGGCGGAAATGCAGCAGGAACTCGAGGCGACGCGCGAGCAATTGCGACGCGGTGTCCTCGAACTGCCGCAGGAAACGGCGGAGAGCACGGCGCAGATGCGGCGCGTGATCGTCGATCAGATCGAAGCGCTTTCCGAACTCAATCGGATCGTCGCCCGCCACGGGCGGGCGCTGGATGCCGCCGAGCCCGTGCGCCGCGACGTCGAGCCGCTTTACGCC
>JBAQBC010000401.1:0-2184 GCA_049286035.1 Xanthobacteraceae bacterium | reverse complement strand
CAGCCAATGCACTTACCGCTGCGGCGGCACATAGTGTGCGCGTCATTCCATTCCTCCCTTTGCTCCTCGGTCATAGCGAGGCCCCTGCCGGGCGTTTTTATTGCCGGGCGTTTTTATTTATCGAGCCAGACGTCCTCCATGCGATAGCCGTTGTAGATGCTGTTGACCATGGTCGTCAGCCCCTTGACGTAGGGCTGCACGCAGGTCCCGCCGCGCGGATAGAAGATGATCGGCCGGGCGCCGTCCTCGGCCAGCCGCCTTTCGATCTGCCACACCAGTTGCCTGCGCTTTTCTCGGTCGGCCTCGGCCGATTGCCGGTCGATCAGCTTATCGACTTCGGGATTGCAGTAGCCGGTGTAGTTGCGTACTGCCCCACACACGAAGTTCTCGTAGAACTGCTGGTCGGGGTCGTCGACGCCGCTCTCGGTGCCGTTGATCGCAATCGTGTAATCCTTGCGGTAGATTTTGGGAAACCAGTTGGCGGTCTCGACCGGTTCGAGCACGGCGTCGATGTAGATCTCCTTCACCTGGTCGATCAGGATCACCGCCGGGTCGCGATAGGCCGGGATGTTGCGCGAGGACAAGGTCACGGCGAGCCGGTGGTCGGGGCCATAGCCGAGCTTCTCCATGATCTTGCGCGCCTCGGCGCGGTTTTTCGCGATATCAGGATCGTAGCCAGGCAACGTCGCCAGCAGTGCGGGCGGCATCCCCCACAACCCTTCGGGCGGCGGCAGCATGGTGGCGCCGATGTCGCCCTTGCCTTGCGTCAAGATGTCGATGAAGGCCTTGCGGTCGAGGCTGAGCGCCACCGCCCGGCGCAAATCCGGGTTGTCGAACGGCGGCTTCTGCGGGTTGAGGATCAGGTTGCGGGCGACATTCGTCGCCGTCAGCTCGCAGATGGCCTGCGGCGCCTGCTTCTTGACGTCCTCCAGCGACGGAATCGTCGTGCCATAAGGCGAGGAGATGTCGAATTTGCCGGCGATGAACGTCAGATTCCGCGTGGCGATATCCGGTATGATCTGCCACTCGATGCCGTCGAGATAGGGCCGCCCTGGCTTCCAATACTCCGGGTTTTTCGCCGTCCGGATTACTTGGTTCGGCTTGAACTCGACGAATTTGAACGGGCCGGTGCCGATCGGATGACGACGCATGTCGGCTGGCGAGACGTGGCATGGGTAGACCGGCGACCATCCGGACGCCAGCAGCGAGAGCAACGCCGGCTGCGGCCGCTTCAGGTGGAAGGTGACCTCGTAGTCGCCGTTTGTCGTCACTCGGTCGAGGTTGAGATACCAGGTCTTGCGCGGATTGACACGGAGCTTTTCGCTGCCGACGTCGAGCAGGAGATCCCAGGTGCATTTGACGTCGGCGGCGGTAAACGGCCTGCCGTCGTGCCATTTGACGCCGCGGCGCAACGGAAAGGCCAGCTCCTTGCCGTCCTCGCTCCAGGCCCAGCTCGTCGCCAGATCGGGGATGATCGAATCCGGGCTGTTCTGCGCCACATGCTGATCGTACATGACGAGGTTGTTGAACACTCCCATCATCGGCCGCAATGCGGCACCGGTCGCTTCTTCGTGCAGCGACATGCTCGCCGGGTTGTCGAAGAATGAGATCTTGAGCGTTCCCCCCGACTTTTGAGCGAAGGCCGCCTGCCCCCAGCATGTAATCGCGAGCATCGCGCCGATCACCGTCGCCTTCCGCAAGCTAAGCGTCATCCCTAAGCCTTCCAAATAGTGGCACCGCGTTGTGCAAACTTCAGGTTGTCGGCGCCAAAATGACATTGCAGGTGCAGGACGCGACTGCCATCGACTGGCCAGAGTTCAGCTTCTTCGATGGTGCCGAAAGCGGCCATGCGCCGCCCGCAGTCTCGCAAGATCGTAGCCGCGCGGGCCGAGATGCAAGGAGACTTTCTCATCCCGATGTGCACGGTTAGCCGCTTTCCATGCTGGGTCGCTCATGAACGTCGCTCCTCTGAGGGAAGCGGCAGCATCGACGTTGGGCTGACTTTTATGCGTCTAGCCTGATTGGCAAACCCGCGATTTCGAGCAGCTTCCGCACTTTTTCGAGGGGCATCGACAGCTTTTCGGCGACCTCTTCGGGGGTCGGTTCACGACCGATCTCGTTCAACATGCGGCGCGACGTCCGGACTAGACTGTTGACCGTCTCGATGAGATGCGGTGGAAGCTG
>JBAQBC010000400.1:0-1889 GCA_049286035.1 Xanthobacteraceae bacterium | reverse complement strand
GTGTTGACCTCGCGAATTCGGGGATGAGAGCGGCCGGTTGAGGGCGCGCGGTCAGCAAGCCAAGTGGTGTTGTGGCTTTCCCTAGGTTCTGGGCTCAGCTTTGTCTGGCTGGGCCCTTTTCTTTTGCAAGCCGCGCATTGCGTTGAGCTTGCCGAGCGAATGCGCTCCATCAATGTCCGCTTTCAGGGGCAAAGCGGACATCGCGGTTGGTCGACGCAATGTCTGCTTTTGACCCATTTCGAAAATCGCGCTGCGGCTCGACAGGCGCGTAGAAGGTAGTCCGCTAGTTTAAGCCGCCGATTGCTGGAGCAAGCCGCTCAGCGCCAAGCGCACGACGTCTTCAAGGTCGGTAGTGGTGAAGCGGGAGCCGCGCAGTTGCAGCTGGGCGACGAGCCGCCCGAGGAAGACGCCGCGCTTCTCTACCGGTAAGCCGTTGGCGGCGGCCCAGACGGCGCGAAGCTGCGAATCGGATAATGCGAGCATTCCGCGAATGTCTTGCGGGGGCGATGGATGTCAACCGCAATCGTGCCCTCAAACTCACTAGCGCAAAAAGGGGCTTGAAAGTTCCAAACTGCAGAAGTGGCATGTCGGCTGCGAGTCTGGGAACAAACTTTAGGTTCCATCTTTAGCTGTCTTTAGGCTGCAAGTGAGGGCGCCAAACGTAGGTGTCCTATGGGGACACAGAGCGCACGCTACGAGCCGTTTGCTTGGTGGCTCGCCAGAGAACGTATCGGGGCGGATCTTCGGGAGTACTATGCGGCGTCTCAGGAATTGCCATCCCAGATACTCGCGCGTGTCGGGAGATTAGGCGACGCCGTCGGAGGCGATCAGTTCCGGGAAGAATCAACACCTGATGCGCTTTCCCTTCTCAGTAAATTAGACGCCATCGAAGGTAACCAGTTGTTACGCGCGTGCAGGACTCGTCTGCGCGGCCTGTATTGTCTTCAGCGATCCGGCTCATTCACGTGAAAGTTCTCGGAGCTATAGCCTTCCTGCTCGCCACAACTGTGGGTGTGATTGCAGAGATGATCCCACTGCCGCGCGCTCGCCCGGTTGATATTCCCGGGGATGCATCAACCATCAGCGTAGAGACGGCCGTGTCGCCGTGCCGGTCACGACTCGCTGAAATTGCCGACTTCAAACCCTTGCCATCCATTACAGGCCCCGGGGACTGCACGGCAACGGATGTGGTCGCACTGGATGCAGTGCTGCTGGCCGACAGGCAGCGCATCGCCCTTTCCCCCGCAGCAACGCTGCGCTGCCCAATGGCGGAGACGGTCACGCACTGGATACGTGACGATGTGGCGCCGACCATCGCCGGCCTGGGCAAGTCGCTGCGCGGCGTGGAAACTCTCGATTCGTTCGACTGTCGCCGGCGCAACGGTATCACCGATGCGAAAATCAGCGAGCATGGCCGCGCCAACGCACTCGATATACGCGCGTTTAAACTTGCCAACGGCGCTGCCATTGAACTGACTGACGCCAGCGTCGCCAAATCATTGCGCGAGAAGCTACGGCAGAGTGCGTGTTCTCGTTTCTCGACGGTGCTTGGTAATGGCGCTGATGCCTATCACGATAGTCACGTCCATTTCGATCTGCTTGAGCGGAGTAACCACTATAGGATTTGTCAATGGGATGTACTTGATGTCGCTGAGACGGCCGCGCTGGCCGCCAAGAAGGCTGCAGCCGCAACCGCGTCTAACCCGGCGGTTGTCAACGTAAGCGATATTCCATTGCCGCGCCCACGCCCGGTTGTTTTATCTGACCGATCGCGTAACCGCAGTGTTCGCTTGCGCGAGGCAGAACGGCACCCTCTTTTCAGTCTGTTCGCTCCATTATTGAAAGCCATGCCACAGTGATTGAATGATGCTTGTCGCCATCAATCCGAC
>JBAQBC010000399.1:0-2508 GCA_049286035.1 Xanthobacteraceae bacterium | reverse complement strand
ACTCGTTGATCGCATGGCGAACATCATGTTTCTCACGCAAACTATTCGTGCTCATCATCGTTCGGCTGGAATAGCGAATATCTTTCTCGCGCTCGTGGATCTCGTCGAGATTGGTTGGCATGTGGCCATGCGCCGGGAACAGGTCGACCTGAAAGACCAAGCGACTACGACGCGGATAATAATCCACCATGTATTGCAACGGTGTGTTGGAGAGGAGTCCTCCGTCCCAATATTGCTCGCCGTCGATCTCGACCGGTGGAAAGCCTGGCGGTAGAGCCCCGCTCGCCATAATGTGCTCGCAGCGAATCGTGGTCTGCTCGCTGTCGAAATAAGCAAAGTTGCCAGTCCGCAAGTTGACCGCGCCGATGCTCAACCGCATGTCTTTTGCGCTGTTGATTCGATCGAAATCGACCAGCCGTTCCAGCGTTCGCTTGAGTGCCGAAGTCTCATAGTAGCTGAGGCATTTGTCCGATGAAAACCAATCATAAGGTGGACGCGGCGCGAAAAAGCTAGGTCGGCCGAAAATCAGGGCCGTCAGCGCACTCACGCGTTGCTGCCATTCCGCTGGAAGTCCGGCAGGCGCCGGCGGCCACAACGTCGTCGGAGCGGTGATCTCCTCCCAGAAGCTGCGCAAGCTCTCAACGCGATGCCCCGGCGCATTGCCGGCTATGATCGCTGCGTTAATCGCTCCAATTGAAATTCCTGCCACCCAGTCGGGTAGATATTCGGAAGCCGCTAGCGCTTCGTAGACGCCCGCCTGATAGCTGCCGAGCGCACCGCCGCCCTGCAGGACTAAGCCAATCTTTTTGTCATAGGATGCGGGCCGCGCTGACGGGATTTCACGTGTCATGAGGCTGTCTCCACTGCACACGCATCTCGCCGGTCAATTTTCATCCAGGCCGCTCTCCTGCGATCAGTTTCGCCTTGTGCGAACCGGCCCTGTCATCGTTCCAGACTCATGGCGCACCATACCCTGATCGTGCGGTCAC
Source organism: Xanthobacteraceae bacterium (assembly GCA_049286035.1). Lineage (GTDB taxonomy): Bacteria > Pseudomonadota > Alphaproteobacteria > Rhizobiales > Xanthobacteraceae > BOG-931. Next base: position 1,519 of record JBAQBC010000399.1, on the reverse strand, counting down.
GTCCGATTCATAGGTAAGTGACATGTCCGTCATCAGCATCGCGCCGATCCAGCTACGATCATGCGTCTGTGCGATCTGGAGGACCTTCCAAAACTCAACGCAGTGGTTGCTAGCAGCGATCAGCGCACGAGTTTGTAGCCCTGGGATTCAGTAACGAGGATGACTGGAGTCGCGACATCCTTCTCGATCTTTTGCCGTAATCGATAGATGTGCGTCTCAAGCGTGTGCGTCGTCACTTCCGAATGGTAGCCCTAAACCTCCTGCAACATGGTCTCCCGCGAAACCCGCCGCTCGCCGACGCGATAGAGGTAGCGCAGGATCGCGGTCTCCTTCACGGTCAGGCGAACTTTATTGCCCTTGGGGTTGAGTAAGAGTTTCGAGCTTGGTCGGAACGTGTACGGGCCGATCGTGAAGATGCCGTCATCGCTCGCATCGTGCTGGCGAAGCAGGGCGCGGATACGCGCGAGTAGCACACCAAATCGGAACGGCTTAGTGACGTAATCGTTGGCGCCGGACTCGAAGCCGAGGATCGTATCAGAATCGGTATCGTGAGCCGTAAGCATGAGGATCGGCGCCTTGAAACCGTTTTTACGCAGGATGCGTACGGCGTCGCGGCCGTCGATGTCGGGCAGGGCGACGTCCATGATCACCAGATCGATCTGTTCAACCTTGGCCGCCTGAACGGCTCCGGTGCCGTTTTCCACCGCAACGGTATCGAACTCCTCGTGCAGCGAAAGTTGTTCCGTTAGTGCATCGCGCAATTCGGAATCGTCGTCGACTATGAGAATTTTCCGTTTGCTCGGCATTTGTTCCGACTCTTCCACCCGCTGGCACGGAGGCAGGCACGGGCGCGGCCGCCAGCCTCGTTGACATTATCTAACGTTCGTTATAATGTTGTATAACAACCGTTACAGTATTGTCTAGATCATGTTGAGCCACGAGAGCGGCCGGTTCAATGATTCCGGAGCGTAAACGGGAAATAACGATCAATAATTTTTTGGGGGGAGCATGGGCAATGCCGTCAAATTGAGCGGCGCTCAGGTCGCCCCGGATGTCTGGATCGCGGGCGTCGAAAGCGCCGAGTTCAAAACTCTGATCGATGCCAAGCAGCGATCGATCGTGCCCATGATCGTAATCTACATAATTGGCTATATGGGCTTGTCAGTCCTGGCCGGCTTCGCCCGCGGCATCCTCGGCACGAAGGTGCTGGGAGCGGTCAATCTCGGTTTCGTGCTTATTGCCGGCAACTATGTCATGTCGTGGGTACTTGCCGTCGTCTACGCCCGGGTATCGGCCAATCGTCACGATCCTCTGGTCCAGGTGGTGGTCGATAAGGCGCAAGCGAGCGGGGGCGCCCGATGAATCTCGTCACCGTCGCGATGTTTGCGGCCATCCTTCTCATAAGCCTCGGCATCACCGCATGGGCGGCGCGGCGCACGCGCACGACCGTCGACTTCTATGCCGCCGGAAAGGGCTTGACGGCAGCTCAGAATGGATTTGCGCTTGCGGGCGACTGGTG
>JBAQBC010000398.1:0-2955 GCA_049286035.1 Xanthobacteraceae bacterium | reverse complement strand
TCCAGCGCCTGTTCGCCGGCATCGGGTTGCGAGATCAAAAGATCATCGACATTGACGCCAAGTTTGCGCGCATAAATCGGGTCGAGCGCGTGTTCGGCGTCGATAAACGCGCAAATGCCGCCCTTTTTCTGCGCCTCGGCGAGGCAATGCAAAGCGAGCGTGGTCTTGCCGGACGATTCGGGGCCGTAGATTTCGACGACGCGGCCGCGCGGCAGGCCGCCGATGCCGAGCGCGATATCGAGCCCGAGCGAGCCGGTGGAAACGGTGTCGATGTCCATCGACTGCATGTTCTTGCCGAGCCGCATGATCGAGCCCTTGCCGAAGCTGCGCTCGATTTGCGACAGCGCGGCATCAAGGGCTTTCGATTTATCCATGGACGGTCCTTCGACGAGACGAAGTGCTGCACTCATTTCTCGCGCTCCTTATGACCGGGATTCGGAGGGCACGGAAGGTGCGGCCTCCGCCGCTGGCCTGTGACAATTGGCAATAAAAGGAGTGTACACGATTTGTTCTCGGTTCGCAATATGTTCTTGTCGCCATTCATGGTCTCCATCCGGCCACGTTATTGCTCGCCTCTGCGCAACGTCGCCTTGACAAGGCTCATGCTTTGCTCCGGGCAGCGCGAGGCGGCACTGATAACGGCGTGACGAAAGAGGAATTTACGCCGGCGGCAGATGAAGAGCCTTCAGTATAGGCCGCCTCAGTTGGCGGCCTCTTTGCTTTCCTAGATTGATTTTTTCGACATTGATTGACGCCAAAAAAGTCGATGCCCCGCGGCTACGAAGAACCGGTAACGCCGACCGGCTGGAACTACAACGGCCCTCACAACCTCGACACGGTTCCAGGCAAGGTGGACTTCGCCTAACGCACTGGGCAATGCGGGAGACACGTTTGGGGTCACATATTGTGGAGACAAGGGCGATTTCGTAAAGCATCCGAAGCGTCCCAATGTGATCCTGACCAGTAATGGCAATGTTGGTTGGGACCCGAAAAAGGACGTGGTTCCGAGCAACGACATTGCTTGGAATAAGGGGAGCGGATAGGCCCTTACCACAAGCTGATCTTCCGCGCGGGGCCCGGCTTAACAGCCGGGCTTTTTCTCTGCCCGACGCTTCCATGCTTGGCACCGCAATGGCTGCCGTGGCGCGCGGCCAGTTTGCGAAGCTCGGTGACCAAGCGGGCACGGAGTTACGCGGTCACTCATCGGCACTCCCGATCTCGTGACCATACACGAGCGACAATCTGTGATCCCGGTCACGGCGGAAGGCGTGCTGCCGCTTACCCTGCACACGATCGAACGCGGACGCCGTGGCTCGTGCGCAGGGGGAATGCAGCGATGGACGCGACATATTTCCGGGATAAAGCCGAAACCTGTCTGCGCCTGGCGAAGGGCTTATCGTGGAACAATCCGGCGCGCGGAGAGCTCATCGAGCTTGCCGAAGAGTTTCAGCGGCAGGCCGAGGAACTAGATGTCGCCACGGGCGCGGAACAACGGCGAGCGCGCTAAATCGGCTTCCGGCAGCACCCCGGCCCGCAACGTCAGTATGAAGAATTTTCCCGTATTTTCAAAAGCCTAGAGCGGAACCCTGCCCCGTCTCCGTGCGTCATCCCTGCTTAAGAAAGAGGAGGAACGCACATGCGAACCTTAGCCATAATGGCTGCGGCATTGGGCCTTATCGGCACCATCGCAGTCAGCACAGCGCCTCCGGCGGCCGCGGACTGGTACGGTCGCCATCACCGCTATTACAACTAGTATGGTGGCGGTGGAACCTGGAACGGCTGCCAGCCCGGTTGGACAGTCCAGGGCGGCGTCTGTAAGCCCTATCGCCATGGTCCGTGGGACTTCTATGGACCTCGCTACTACGGCGGGTGGCGCTAACATTTCGGAGGCCGCCTCACTGGGCGGCCTCTTTCTTTTGAAAGCCCCCGCACCGGCCGTTTGCAAATAGCTCAAGCTCGGAGAGAATTTTTCGCGCACGGTCATATTGATACCGCGTGCCCACATGGAACCGCACAAGTTTTTTGACGTTGCCCGAATTCGGCTTGCGTGTTTTTCATCTCGACAAAGTGGATTGCGTCCGGACATGAGTTTGAAATTCGAGTACCGGCGATTGGCTGCCGCGTGTCTTGATTTGGCAAAACGAGCGGCCGTGCTCACTGATAAAACGCGCCTTCTCCTCATCGCCGAAGCGTGGCTCAACCTCGCCGATCGCGTTGCGCGAAAGGATCGAAATGCCGGGCGCCGAAACGCCGATTCGGCCGGCCAACCCTTGGTCACGAGCACTCAGCGGTAGCGAGAGAGCGGGCGTTCGTGTGCCACTGGCGTCGGCGCCGAGGGCCCTCTATGAGAGCGGCCATGTCACCTAGCTTGCCGCCTAGCTTGCCGCCTAGCTTGCCGCCTAGCTTGCCGCCTCGCTTGCCGCCGAGCCTTCTCAGTCACGCCGAGCTGGATACGGTCATCCGTCTCGCGCCGCTTATTGCCATCGATCTGATCATTCGCAACGCGCGCGACGAAGTGTTGCTTGGTCTGCGCAAGAACGAGCCGGCCAAGGGCCGCTATTTCGTTCCCGGCGGCGTGATTCTGAAGAACGAGCGGTTGGCCGAGGCGTTCGCTCGGCTCATCAAGAATGAGACCGACCACGCCGCGCGCCTCGATGATGCCCGGCTGATCGGCGTGTACGAGCATTTCTACGACAACAACCGTTCCGGCAACGGCGGATATGGCACCCATTACGTCGTGCTCGGCTATGAATTTCGATGGCCGGCCGCAGCAGTGCCGAGGCCCGACGACCAGCACAGGGAACTGCGTTGGTGGCCCGTGGCCGAGCTATTGGCGTCAGACCGCGTGCATGAAAATGCCAAGGCCTATTTCCGCTCGCGCAGAAAACATCCTCCCCTGAAAGGGGAGGGTCGACGCGCAAAGCGCGTTGGGGAGGGGTCAGCTTGAATCGCAAG
>JBAQBC010000397.1:0-2151 GCA_049286035.1 Xanthobacteraceae bacterium | reverse complement strand
CGCCTGCATCGCGCGGCGCCGTCGCCTCGGTGGGCGCGGGGCGCGCCTGTCTCGCCTCCGCGTCGGCGGTCAGCACCGCCAGTGTGGCCATCGCCGCGAGCGTCACAATGGCGGGAACCCCCCAACGCCGCGTCGCCACGGTGGATTGTGCCGTCATGAATCGATTTGCCATGCCATCTCCCCGTTGAAATGCCTGTCCGCGGTTGCGTCGATCAAGATTGGCAACCAGCTTATTTGAATCACCCCGACGCGGACCCGATGTCGGCTATTGGCCCTTCCGCGAAATCCTGTGATCTGCCAGTGAGCCACGGAACGATAACTTATTGGGGGGCTGCTTGCCGCCTGCTAGGCGCTTCCACATCGTGCGAATCCTAGAGATTCGTGTCGTTCGATGCGTTGCGCCGCTTTCTGTGCTGACCGTCGGCGCTAGTGTGGGTGCGGTTATGCCGATGGCCATGCTCCGCCCGCCGCTCGTTTTTGTCTGCGTGGGCGATGCGTTCCTTTCGCTTTTCCGCGCGACCGGCGAATTTATGTTTGCGGGGAACCGGCGCTTGCGTCTTCGCAGGCGGAGCCGGCCAATGAACGTCGGTGATGTTCACGCTCGTGACGGCGTCGGGTTCGAAGGACGAGGCATCCGGAACTGGCATTACGCCGTCGTCGGCGGCCACGTTCGCCACCATATGCGGCCAATGCGGCCGCGCACCATTATTCCGGTCCTGACCGATCATCGGCTCGCCTAGCAGCGTTGAAGCCGGACTTTGCGCTTTCGGCTTGTTCGCCATCGCGATCACGTAGGACGCAGCCGGGACCACCTGCACAATATGGAAACCTTTGTCCTTGAGCTCCTTGAGGAGCCCGGGCAGCGCGGCGACGGTCGCCGGATGGATGTCGTGAAGAAGCAGAATGCCTTTGCCTCCCGCTTCGAGTCGCCGCATCGCCAAAGCAATGATCTTTTGGCCACTGATGCGGTGATGCCAATCGTCGGCGTCAGTGTCGGAGGAAAATACGGTCAGCCCACGCGCCGCGAGTTCGCGTTCGACGATATCGGACCGCGCCAGGCCGGGAATGCGGAAGAACGGCGCGAGATATTTGGAATCGCCCAATGACGCGCCGACGTCCGAAATGCCCCAGTCGATCTCGTGACGCATTTTCTCGACCGGCAATTGGCCGAACCGGGTCGGATGATCCTCGCTGTGCGTGCCGATCGTGTGACCCTCCTCGTAGATGCGGCGCACGGCGGCGGGGAAGGCGCGGGCCATCTCACCGACCAGGAAGTAAGTCGCTTTCACGCACTGCGAAGCGAGAATGTCGAGGATCTGGTTGGAATAGGGAAGCAACGGACCGTCATCGAAGGTCAGCACCACTTCCTTGTCATTGAGCGGCAGAGAGTCCGGATATTGCATACGGCCGACGCGCGGATATTCGGTAGGATCAAGCGCGAGTACCCGGCTCGTGCCGAGCGCGTCGGGATGTCCCGGACAATTGGCGGCGGCTTGGCCGGCAGGTTCTTGAGCAGACTGCGATGCGGCGGCTTCGGGAGCGGACTGTACTGCAGCGGCTTGCGCAGGCAGCTGTTGCGCGAAAGCCGAACCGGAGCACAGCGGCGTCGTGCTCGCCGCCGCGAGCGCCGTCACCAAGAAGCCTGCAAAGGCCTTCCTCATCCCCGGCCCCAAAAACCGACGATTCGGCAACAGCGCCGAACGGTCGGGCGTCATAATCCGCAATCCCCAAGGATCACGAAATCCCGCCTGAATTTAGAGGGCAGGAGCCTAATGTGATGTGAAAAGCGGGAGGTTGCCCGCGGGGGTGGGGGGTGGTGACACTTGGCGACTATCGACGGTCGCATTTAAAAAAGAGGTACGCGAGTTAACAAGCCAATTTGTTGGTTCGCCATTTATCTATGGCGCGCGAGAGACGAGACCAAAGGTGCCTCAGCTGAGCCTACGGCAGTGCTTGTTTGATCTCCAATTAACCATGATTTGCCTAAATTGAAATTCTCAGTGTGTCTTTGCAGCACTAGTGGCGGCATCCTCCTGTTGTTTTGATTCATTGTTGTCATGACAAAGGAGGGTGCCATGAAAGCACTCACACTACTGACTGCAGCGGCGCTGACTCTCCTCAGCGTCGCTTCTGGCTATGCGCAGACTGGTG
>JBAQBC010000396.1:0-1938 GCA_049286035.1 Xanthobacteraceae bacterium | reverse complement strand
TATGTCGATCGCATTCTCAAGGGCGAAAAGCCTGCCGACCTCCCGGTTCAAGCGCCCGCCAAATACGAGTTGGACATCAACCTCAAAACAGCCAAGGCGCTCGGATTGAATGTGCCGCCGACGCTCCTCGCTATTGCCGACAAGGTGTTGGAATAACAATTCCTTGTTGCGGTGCAAGAGTCCGGAAATGGCACACAGCGGACATCCAACTGTCGCCCGGCAATGTCCGCTTTCGGGGGTAAAGCGGACGTCAACGGGCGCCATTCGATGTCTGCTTTTGACCCAAAGCGGACATCGGCTGCCGTTCAGGTTGCATCAAGCCGGCTTGACTCCGCGAACGGCGAAAGCACGTGCCTTGAGGTGTATGGTGCCGTCCGACGCGACGGGCAATGTTGTTTGAAGATGATTTCTCAAGCGGGCGCGTCGCTCATCAGGAAGACTCACACAATAACCCGGCGCCGGACCCTGTCCGCCCAGGAATGGTGACCAGTAGTCATCAAAATTTTTGAATACGGTCGGCACATCGATCGCCCGCACCTCTGTCTGCTCTAGACCGACGTCGTTTAGCAAGGAGCGTAGGGCCTCCCTCCTACAGAGTGGAAAGCGTCGGCCTTCATCGAGTTCGCATGCAGCTGGATCGAGTGCGGCGGCCGCATCCCAGAAACGGCGGAGCAACTGCATCCCGTCGGCATAGTCCCAGACGTAGGCGGCAACAGTGCCGCCGACCCGCACTGCGCGGTGCATTTCCGCTGCTGCCCTTGCTGGGTCAGGCACGAAATTCAGCACTAAGCCGGAAACCGCAACATCGAAGTAGTCGTCCGAAACCGGCAGGGCCTGCGCGTCGCCGACCTGGAACCCGACGCGAGAACCCTGGGTGTGGCGGCGTGCATGAGCGATGAATCCCTCCGAGGGATCGACGCCGAGCACTTCGCGCGGGGTGGCCGTTGCCAGGATCGTCAGCGTGAGCGCAGCGGTGCCGCAACCAACATCGAGCCAACGCGCGTTCGCGGGCGGCGCTAGCCACTCGATGAACTCGCGCGCGACGCGCCGGCTCCAGCGTCCCACGAAAGGTTTATAGGCGTCGCCCGATGCCCACACGTCATGTTGTGCGGCCGACACAGCTATTGGCGCTCCGTTCGTTAATGACCGGCGCCGAGAATGTCATGCTCTCGCCGGACGCCCCATAGCATCTTCTGGTGCGCTTTCGAAGATGGAGAGGTTATTGAAGAAAAATGCCGACACCTATTCCACTACGCAGTCAGTTCCACCGAGAAGCTGTGCTGTTCAAGGGTGGCCAGGAACACGTGCCGGTGATTTTCATTTCACCGGCCGTTCTCGATGATATGGTGCGACTGAGAAACACTAAAGAGCGCAAGACGCTCGGCCGCCGCGGGTGGGAACGGATGGTCCAAGACCGCATGGTCGAAGAGGCGTGCCCGGAAGTTCAGGGTGCCCTCGCGTTGATCGGTCGGCATAGACAAGCCGCAGCCTTCAACTCAGTGAACCAGACAGGGGGGACGAGATGTTCCGACAGCTTTTGACGCCGGTTGGAGACAGTCTGGGGCTTTCCTTCCTGGTTGCGATCCTGCCCGTCGTGGCGGTGCTGGTGCTGCTCGGGCTGTTGCGACGTCCGGCGTGGCAGGCTGCGCTGGCAGGTCTGATCGTCGGCCTGATCGTCGCGGTCTCGGCATGGCACATGCCGATCGGCCTCGCGCTCGCCGCGGTGCTGAACGGCGCCGTCTTCGCGCTGTGGCCGGTGATGTGGATCGTGGTCAACGCGCTGCTGCTCTACAACATCGCCGTGCGATCGGGGCGGTTTGATGCATTCCGCGCCTGGGTGATCGCCCACTTGCCGAACGACCGTCGCGTGGTTCTGGTGGTGGTCGGCTTCTGCTTCGGCGCCTTGCTGGAGGGGATTGCGGGGTTTGGCACACCGGT
>JBAQBC010000395.1:0-5848 GCA_049286035.1 Xanthobacteraceae bacterium | reverse complement strand
CCCCTGAAGATTGGGTGATGAACGCCCGGCAGCGCGCGCGGTCCGTCGAAGCCGGATTCCTTAGACTGGACTTTCTCTTCTTTGTAAGCATCAGCGAATTTCGTCGCCATCGCTTTGAGGTCGAGTCCGTGCTTGGGATCTGTTGGGTCTTCAAGATCGGCGTCCTTAAATTGCTCTAGGAGAAAAGCCATGCCCTCAAATCCGTTACCGCCGTGGCTGTAGCCGGAATGCGTGAGGAAACCCATCATCGCTTTGTTGATCTGGACGCGGCCCGGCGTTTGCGGGCCGTCAGCCGCGACTGCCCCCTTGGCTCCCTGCGCGCTGATCGCGCCTGGACCGTTGGAGATCAATAGACCAATCAGTATCTGCAATGGCCGTGCCTCAGCCTCGGTGGGACGCTTTCCCGTGAGCGCCAGAAACAAGAAATCCGCCATTGTCCAACGGCCAAAGCGTTCGTCGCGCGGTATACCACACAAACTGCCGTGCTCATGGTGCTTACCGGGTATGGAAGCGCCAATCATGACGCCGTAGAGGCGTAGATAGCACGGCAGGGTTTCCGCGGTCAGCCGCGAGATCCGCTTGCGCATCAGCGGTCCCCAGGCAATTGTGCTGGAAATTGCAGCGAGAATCGCGTCGCGCGATGGCCGCCCTTTGAGCAACTGCAGGAATTTGAGAAACACTGACTTACCACCGCGATCGTGGACTGCCTTCAGCATGGCTTCGGGGCGCGGATCATTTGCCTCGTCGGCCCGTGCCAAAAATAAATCTCGGGTCTTGGCGTCGATCTTGACCGCGCTGAAATCGAAAGTTTCGTCGTGTGCATCGGCAAGGTCGGAATGGGCAAAAAGATCGATGAGCTTGCGCGTGCAGGCCAAGACGCGTTCCACGCGCTTCGGACCAATGATCGCGGCCGCCGCCGCCATCACCGTATTCGGCGAATTGCCTGCTTCGCGCGACGCTTCTGCGGCAGCAAGCGCCGTGTCGCCAACCAAGTTGATTTCAGCGGCAACTGCGACGTCGAGCATCGCTCGGTCGTCCTCCGAAGCGATTTCATGTACTAGCGGTAGGGCAAAGTTCGCTTCGAGCGGCAGCAGCGCGAGATCGAGAACTTGATGGCCATGCACGCTCGTGACTTGTGTCTTCGCGTCCATCAACGTCGCACCGGATTTATCTTTCATGCCCTGGCGGGGAATGACGGCTCCAATCTGGGCGCCGAGCGCCTTGATCTGGCTGTTGTACGGCGGCAGTGCCTCGACGGCCGGTAAGGCTAGTGCTGGCGGCAGTTTTAGTCCCTGATTATTGGCAAGCCACGGCTTCAGGGCGAGGCTCCCGCGCGGAGCGAAATCTGTGTCAATGCCGTTTTTGTTCATCACCGCGGTTAGTGCTGACGGGATATGGGCGATGTTGGTCACTACCGCGCCCTTGGCGGAATAAATCGGTCGCTCGGGCGTGAAAATGCTGTCCACGCTGAAGGCTTCCATAAACCACCGTTCCTTGTCCTCGGCTTTGTCGCCGGAACCTGCCATCGCGCCGGCATGGCCTACGGCACGCGTCAGCTTGGACTTCCAGCGGCCGACCACGCAGGCCACGACTGGTTTGCCGAATTCGAAACCGTGCTCGTAGTAGCCACCCGGTTCAGAATAGAGTACCGCCGCCTTGCTGCGCGGATCACGCTGAAACGCGTAGGCAAAATCACGCGCCGCGTAATGGATATAGACGTCCTTGCCTGACGAGATCAGCGTCGTCGTTCCCCATCCTTCCGTCGCCAGATATTGGGCGATAGTGGTCGTGAAGCCGCCGGAATTAGAGAAGAGCGCCACCGAGCCCTTAATCAACACCTCTTCGGGATTGTCGCCGCCAAGTGCGCCACCGATACGTACGCGATTCCAGGAGTCTGCCACGCCTAGGGAATTTGCTCCAAAAATATCGATGCCATTGGCCTGACCCAAAGCTCTAATCTCGCGCGCATCGTGGACGGCGATTTTTTCCGTTATCATCACGATCTTTTCCAGACCGGGATTGACTCGGACGAGCTCGGCTACACCGTCGCGAACGCCGGAAGGTGGCAAATAAACAACGCCCGTGTTGAAGGAAAAGCCAGCATCGAGGCCTTCGCGCACATTGTTGAAGACCGGAATATCGCCGATCGGAGTTGGCAGAACCTGACCGCGTCGGCCGGGAGACGTGCCGAACACGACGTTGCCTCCGGAAAATGCGTGACAGACCGGCGTGACCTGTCGCGACTCGCCGCCGAGGATGTTGAGGACGCAAACCCGGTCGTCGCGCGTCGCAACTTTATCGAGCGCGGCGACTCCCAGGAAATAAGGAAAACCTTCAATGCCGCGTTTGAACATACGCTAACTCCGACACTCGACAGCTGCTTATGCGGCGTTCTTCAGACCGAGATGCGCTGCGATTTGCGCACGGCCTCCCGCCTTCATCCATTCGTCCACTTTCTTTGCGTAATTGACGACCTCTGAGATTGCGCTGTCAAAGCCGAAGAAGCGGTATGGCAGATTGAGCGAATCGCAGGTGTCGGCGAGTGCGCCCATGCCACGGACGAGGTTGGGTCCTCCGCGGCCGACCACGACATAAAGTGGTGTCGGGCCGTTGGCACTGAAATACTCGCGCAAAGCGTCGCCCATAGCCCGGAAAGTTTCGTAGATGTCTGTGTTGTTCGATTTGCCGCCGATGATGAACAGCACGTTCGTCTGCGCAAGCCAGTGCTTGTAGCAGATGCGCGCTACCGACTTCATTTTTTCGTAGGGCGGATTGCCACCGAAATCCGAAGAAATAATCGCGGCTTCACCGAGCACCTCCGTAACGAGCGAATTGGCACCGCCGCCAAAGGTCGGGGCCAGGATCGTACCCTTTTCGTTGATAACAAAAACGTCGGATTGACCCTGATGGGTGCGCAACTGATTGACCTCGTGTTCGAAGTCCGACGTGTCGGCCGCAAAAAGCTGGTTCGGCAAGCCAAGTCGTTGCCATCGCGGGTCGTCGCGATCAAAGGCACATTTGAAATCGCATGCTACCGGTGTCAGACGACCGTCACGCCCCGGTTGCATGCGGATCGGGTTTAATTCAAGGGCCGTCATGCCATAGTGGTGCACCAACTCCCAAAGCTTCGGCAGATGTTGAACCAGTGGCGAAATTATTTCCTTTGGGGCCCCGATGTCTGTCAGTGCATTGGCAACGACGAAGGCTTTCAGCCCAGTGAGCGCATCGAACGGCACTTGCGCGACCTCGCTCTTGTCGAGCTCCTCAATGTCCATGCCGCCGCGATGCGTCAGTGTCATTGTCGGCGCGCGGAATTCAGTTGAATCAGTAATGGCGAAATAAACCTCGTGCTCGGCCGGGACACCGCCTTCGAAGGTGACGCCGTTCGCCTTGGCGACGGCATTGCCGTGGCGATGTTCGACGAAGTAGAGCCGCTCTTTCTCCTTCAGTGCAGTCTTGAGGTCCGTGGCTTTGCCGATCAGACCCGACTTTCCCTTTTTGCCAACGCCGCCGTGGAACAGCGGCTTGATGAAGATGAGCTCGTGGCGGTCGATCAGCCCCTGGATCTCGTCTTCCGTCGCGCCCGGTCCCAAAACCTCCGCCGCAGGAAACTCGACGTAATCCAACAACCGCGCCCCGTGCAGCATTCCGGTCATTTGCATGACACACTCCGAACGGTTCGACCCCGATAAAGCGCTATCCGGACGAGGTGCTGATGGACCTCATGTGCAATAGCTAAACAGCTGTCCGTTATCGCGCCGCCGCCACCGATGCCGCTGCTTCCGTTTCCGTCGTTTTCCGCCGGGCAAGCATCGTGGCAAGCAGGCTGCAGGCGGCCGCGTACATCAGCCACGCGGCGAGCACGGCGCGGTACGCGGTGGCATGAGTGAGTTCGGTCGCGACCGCCGGAGTGATGCCTGATCAGATTTGCGCTGAGCGCCATGTCTTCCTCCCGCACGCACGTCGCACGGTCGACTAACCGATCTGCGTCAAAATAATCAGCACCAATGTCACGGTCGCCGCGCCACCGATACGCGTGGCAATCTGAGCAAAGGGCATGAGCTGCATTCGATTGCCCGCCGTGAGAATAGCAACATCGCCTGTGCCGCCTTGCCCGCTGTGGCAGGCAGTGACGATGGCGGTGTCGATCGGATACATCTGCAGCCAACCGCCAACAAAAAATCCTGTTGTTATAATCGCCACAACGGTCGAGACGATGGTGATGAGATACGGCAACGTGAAGGCGGCCACCAGTTTGTCCCAAGGCGTCAACGAGACGCCGATGGCGAAGAGTAGAGGGTATGTGACCGCCGTCGAGAAGAACTTGTAGACATGAAAGGCGCCAAGCTGGAGCGACGGCGACACGGCCCGCGCCAACTTCAGCATGACAGCAATGACGAGCATTGCTACTGGCGCCGGAAAGCCGAAGAGCCGCTGCGTCAAGGCCCCGATCAGATAAAGCGTCACCGCGGTAACAACGGCCGCGGCGATGGTCGTCACATCGACGTGGGCATCGTCTTTATCTTCCTCGAATTCTAGCTCGTCATGTTCGCCAGGTTGAAGACGGCCCTCACCGGTAAGATGCGGATATTTCTTGCCAACATAGTTGAGAGTGCCCGCCAGCAGAATCGCCGTCAGGCTGCCAAGCATGACGGGCGGCAGCACTTGGGCGAAGAGGTCGCCCTGGGCCTGGTGAAGGATCTGCGCGTAGCCGATAGAGAGCGGTATTGCGCCCTCGCCGACACCGCCGGCCATGATTGGGACGACGACGAAGAAGAATGTGTGGAACGCCCCGAGACCAAGCAAAACGCCGACGAGCGTACCGATCAGGGCTCCCACGACAGATCCGGAGATCAGCGGTATGAATATTTTGAGAAAGCCTTTTATAAGCACGCCTCGATCCATCCCCAAGATGCTTCCGACGATTATGCAGGAAATGAACAAATACAGAAAATTCGACTCCTTGGTGAATTGTGTCACCGAGTTCAAGATCGATGCCGGCAGCAGATGATGGAAGGCAAGGAACGATGGGATGAATGTGGCAAAAATCGCTGCCGCGCCGATGTTGCGAATCATCGGGATACGCTTACCCAGTTCGGCACACGCGAAGCCGCCCATCGAGAGCAGAACGATCGCCATCAAGATATCGGATGGAACTGTCCCGGTTGCCGAAAACCCGACAATCACTCCCAGCAGGACCACAAAGACCGGCAGCGGAATGATGCCGATTTTGAAATCGACAATCGACCACCAGCCCTTGGGCCAGAAGCCCCCCGCTTCCTCGTGTCCGGCGTGCGCTGCTCTTTGAGTGTCCACCCGCCGTCCTCCCCGTACGTTCCTTTATCTCTGTATTGTACGGCAACTCTATTCCATGTGATCGACGCCAACAATCTAGGTCATGAAGGACGCGACGCTCGATTTTGCGCAGCGACTTCATAACGCCCGGCCGTTGTCCGCTTTACCCCTGAAAACGGACAAGAAACAACACCGGGCCCTAATTGAATGGGCCATACCATGTCCGCTTTGGCTCAAAACCAGACATCGGACGATGTCCGCGTAACGTCTGCTTTACCCCCGAAAGCAGACATCGGCTGAGTGCATCGGGATGTCCGCTTTGTGCCAAAAGCGGACTTATGCAGTGCAGCAACAGCAGCTCATTCGATTACCTCGTCCGCGCGCGCGAGCAGCAACGACGGCAGATCGAGACCGAGCGCCTTTGCTGTCTTAAGGTTGATAACAAGCTCGTATTTGGTGGGTGTTTGCACCGGCAGATCAGCAGGCTTCTCGCCCTTGAGGATGCGATCGACATAACCGGCCGCGAGCCGGCATTGATCGGGCACATCAGGGC
>JBAQBC010000394.1:0-1930 GCA_049286035.1 Xanthobacteraceae bacterium | reverse complement strand
TCCGCCTGGCTGATGGGCGAGGCAAGTCCACGCGCGACGCTGCTCGGCATGTTGCGGCGCGAGCGCGGCTTGGATACCGGCACCATTGCCGCGCTGTGCAATGGCGGCCGCTATGCGCCGTCGCTGCTTACACAAGACGAAGCCGCGGCGCTCGCCACCGGCGCGCTCGCCGATGCGCCGGCTTATGTGGAAGGCGACTATCCGGAGTGGCTCGATCCGCACCTTAAGCGCGTGTTCGGCGATGAGCGTGCGGCGGAAGGCGCGGCGCTCGCAAGCCGGGCACCGCTCGATCTGCGCGTCAACACACTCGTCGCCGAGCGCGATGAGGCGCTGGCGAAGCTGCAACATCTCAACGGAGAGCCGACCCGTTGGTCGCCGATCGGCATTCGTATGCGACTAGCCGCCGAGGCCAAAAGCCCGGCGATCCATGCCGAACCGCTCTTTATAAAAGGCCAGATTGAAATTCAGGACGAGGGATCGCAGCTCGCGGCATTGTTGGCCGACGCCAAACCCGGCGAACAGGTCGTCGATCTTTGCGCCGGCGCCGGGGGCAAGACGCTGGCGCTTGCGGCGGCGATGGAAAACCGTGGCCAGATCTATGCCACCGATCTGGACAAACGGCGTCTCGCCCCGATCCACGCGCGGCTCGAGCGCGCCGGCGCGCGCAATGTTCAGGTGCGAACCCCGACCGGCCGTGGCGCCGGCAGCGATGTTCTGGCCGATCTTGCCGGCCGCGCCGATCTCGTCATGATCGATGCGCCGTGCACCGGCACCGGCGCCTGGCGACGAAACCCCGATGCCAAGTGGCGCATTCGCCCCGGCGCGCTGGCCGAACGCATCAAGGAACAACAGGCCGTGCTTGAGCGGGCGGCGCTGCTGGCCAAGCCGGGCGGGCGAATCGCTTACGTCACGTGTTCGGTCTTGCCTGAGGAAAACAACGATCAGGTCGAGGCGTTTCTGGCGCGCCATTCGGAATTTTCGGTGGAAAAGCCGGCCGACGCGGTGAAGGCTCTGGGCGAGCGCGCCTATCTTTTCGCGCGCGCGGTGCTTATTTCCGGCGAAGGGCTATTGATGACGCCGCGGCGCACCGAAACGGACGGTTTTTTCGTCAGCGTGCTGCGGCGGCAGTCTTCGTAAGAGAATGACTTTGAAGAAGATCCCCACCCCAACCCTCCCCCTTACAGGGGGAGGGAGAAGTGAGCGCCTCGCTGATTTCCTCCCCCTGAAAGGGGGAGGATTAAGGTGGGGGTCACTTGTTACCCGACAGGCTCCCGTCCTTAATTCCTTCCCGCGTTGGCGGGAAGGGTAGGGTGCGTGTAGAACCCGCCATGGCATCCCACGACAAGATTCTCATCGTCGATTTCGGCTCGCAGGTCACCCAGCTGATCGCACGGCGGGTGCGCGAAGAGAAGGTCTATTGCGAGATCGCGCCGTTTCAAAAGGCCGAAGAAGCGCTGCGCGCTTTGCAGCCGAAGGCAATCATTCTCTCCGGCGGCCCGGCTTCGGTGCTCGACAAGGACGCGCCGCTCGCGCCCATGGCCGTCTATCAGGCCGGCGTGCCGGTGCTCGGCATCTGCTACGGCGAGCAGGCCATGGCGCAGCAGCTCGGCGGCAGGGTCGAGGGTGGACATCATCGTGAATTCGGCCGCGCCGAAGTTGAAATCACGCAACGCTCGCCGCTGACGGATGGCGTGTGGGAGACGGGCCAGCGCTATCCGGTGTGGATGAGCCACGGCGACCGCGTCACCAAGCTGCCGCCCGGATTTGGCGCGATCGGGACTTCGCCGAACGCGCCGATCGCGATGATCGCCGACGAAGCGCGCAAATTCTACGCCACGCAATTTCATCTTGAAGTCGTGCACACCCCGCACGGCGCCGCCATCCTGCGCAACTTCGTGCGCAAGATTGCCGGGTGCACCGGCGACTGGAC
>JBAQBC010000393.1:0-2247 GCA_049286035.1 Xanthobacteraceae bacterium | reverse complement strand
CCGGCAAAATCGAGGCCATAGGCCATGGCGAGCGACAGCGCCGCGCCGATGACGCCGTACACGACCGCCGAGCGCAGCGCCAGCCCTTCCGCCAGAGCGATCACCAGCAAGGCCGGCAGAAAGCCGACCGAAAAGATAATGATCGCGGCTATGCCGGTGACCGACCACAAGGCGATCGATTCCGCGGCGCCCGCATGAGGACCAAGCGGCGCCATCACTTCGTTCCAATTCGGGGCAAGACTGCCGAGCGTGAGCACAAGCGAAGCGGCGATGCAGGCGAGCACATAGCCGAGAAACGCCATCATGATGCGCGCGATCACGGACATAGCGTCGGCCGGCCGTCAGTCGGTCATCGCCATGGCGCGAAGCGCCAGGCGCTCGCGCGCCGATAATTTCTCGCTCGCGCTTTTAAGCTGGCCGCAGGCGGCGAGAATGTCGCGCCCGCGCGGCGTGCGCACCGGCGAGGCATAGCCGGCGGCAAACACCACTTCGGAGAATTTTTCGATTCTGTCCCAATCGGAGCATTCGTATTTCGTCCCGGGCCAGGGATTGAACGGGATCAGGTTAATCTTGGCGGGGATACCCTTAAGGAGCCGCACCAGCGCCTTGGCGTCGGCGAGCGAGTCGTTGACGCCTTTGAGCATCACATATTCGAAGGTGATGCGCCGCGCGTTCGACAGGCCCGGATAATTCCGGCACGCCTCCAGCAATTCGGCAATCGGATATTTGCGGTTGAGCGGCACCAACTGGTCGCGGACTTCGTCGGTTACCGCATGCAGCGAGACCGCGAGCATGGAGCCGATTTCGGCGCCGGCGCGGGTGATGTTCGGCACCACGCCCGAGGTCGAGAGCGTGATGCGGCGCTTGGAAATGCTTAAACCCTCGCCGTCGGCAATGACGTTAATGCCGTCGCGGACCGCCTCGAAATTGTAAAGCGGCTCACCCATGCCCATCATCACGACGTTGGAGATAAGCCGCCGTCTTTCGCTTCCGGCTGTAAGGGGGGGATCGGATGGCGCAGCCGTTCGGGCGGGGATGTCGCCAGTGGTCCAGTCGCCAAGCCGGTCGCGCGCGACCACAACCTGGGCGCCGATTTCGGCTGCCGTGAGATTGCGCACCAGCCGCTGCGTGCCGGTGTGGCAGAAGCTGCAAGTGAGCGTGCAGCCGACCTGGCTGGAGATGCACAGCGTGCCGCGATCGGTCTCTGGAATGTAGACGCATTCAACCTCGTGCGGCGCCTCGGCGCGCTCGCCCGGCAGCTGGATGAGCCATTTGCGGGTACCGTCGACCGAAATCTGCTCGGCGGCGATCGGCGGCCGCGCCAGTGTCAAGCGATGCGCCAATGCGGCGCGCAACTCCTTCGACAGCGTCGTCATGGCGTCGAAATCTTTAGCGCCGCGCACATAGAGCCAATGCCAGATCTGCTGCACGCGCATGCGGCGCTGGCCTTCTGGCACGCCGGCCTCGGCCAGCGCCTGCGCCAGCATGGCCCGCGGCATGCCGACCAATGACGGCTGCGCCGGCTCCGCATAGCGCTCGAGCGGGCGCTTTTCGACAAAGGCGGTTTCGGTTGCGGCCAAGGAACTCATCGTGCGCGATTCAGTCGGGGGTCACAAAGGGGGTACGAATGTCTCTTAAATAATGGCTGCCCCGCTAACCGCGAGGGCTCACTACGGCAGGCCGCAGTTTGCGCACGCGTCGCGCCGGCACGACGCGGCCGCCTTTATTTGCACTGTTCTATTTGCATTCTTGGGCGGTGCGGTCGAGGGCCTGCGATACGCCTTTGAGCGAAAAGGTATCGGTCGACTGCGTGCCTTTGGCGGAAACGCCCTTGATCACGGCACTATCGCTGCCCCGCATGGCATCGACCATTTTGGCCTCTTCGGTCGCGTTTTTGATCCAGGCGCCGTCCTGCTGGGTATAGAGCGGGAAGCTCGTCCCGCCGACCTGTACGGTAGCCTCGGTGCCCGCCTTGAATGGATAGCCGACCACGAGCGAGACCTCGTTGGTCACTTTGTCGGCCGGCCGCGTGGAAATGAACATATAGACCGGATTGCGGGGCCGGTTCGACGGATTGGTCTCGGACGCGGTTGGCTTGGCAAGCGCGAAGCACACTTTCTTGCCGCCCGGGGACGCCGTGTAGGCGCCCCAAATTCCATATTGGCCAAGCAGCTTCGGCTGCGCACCGCCGGCGGCAGCGGCCGCAGGTGAGGCCGGCTTGGCGGCGGAAGGCGCGGCCGGCTTGGC
>JBAQBC010000392.1:0-4731 GCA_049286035.1 Xanthobacteraceae bacterium | reverse complement strand
TCTATCGCCGCCTGCAACAGGAGGGGCGAACCTCCAGGGTCGATTATCCTTCGGAAGCGCAATTGCGATTTGAAATCCCGCCGCCGAAAACGACGCGGCAATTGACGCTGAAATCGCCGCCGCGGGCGCGCGGCACCACCGCCGGCCCCTGAATCCGCGGTCGCCCCGCCCAAAAATTATTTCAATAACTATTGAAATGTCTCTTGACGCCAGGATAATATTTCAATACTTATTGAAATATGAAAAAGCCCGACACGCTGGCAGCCTTGGCGGCGCTGGCCCAGGATAATCGCCTCGATATATTCCGCCTTCTGGTCGAAGCCGGCCGCGCCGGCATGCCTGCCGGCGCCGTTGCCGACGCGCTCGACCTCGCCCCGAACACGCTCACCTTTCATTTCGATCGGTTGCGCGATGCCGGACTCGTGACGGTGCGGCGCGAAGGCCGCTCGATGATCTATGCAGCGCGCTATGAGACCATGAACGCGCTGATCGCCTACCTGACCGAAAATTGCTGTCGCGGCCGGCCCGAGCAATGCCTGCCAGTGAAAAAGGAAAACGCGCCGCGTAAAACCCGCAAGCCCCAGCGCGCGGAAACGACTGAGCCGGTGTCATGAGACTCTATTTGTTCGAGCACTGCTCGATTTGTTTTCGCGTGCGCATGGCCGCCGCACTCAAGCATCTGCATCTGCAGGAAACGGTCGTGCTCGAAGACGACTCCGAGACCATGATTAAGCTGGTTGGCAAGCGTGTCGTGCCCATTCTTGTAAAAGACGACGGTCAGCCGATGCTCGAAAGCATGAATATGGTTGCGCATATCGACGGGATCGGGGAGCCGATCCTGGCCGGTCCTCAACGCGGCGAGCTTGCTGCATGGGCCAGTGCCACTGCCGACAAAACCGCGCCGCTGACATGGCCCCGATATCCGCTTCTTGGTCTGCCGGAGTTCAGCACCATCGCTGCGCACGATCACTTTGTCGTCCGTAAACAGAAGCGGCTTGGCGATTTGGTTGAACTGCGCGCAAGGACGCACGAGCTGATCGATGCGCTGATGCCGAACCTTGAAAAGCTCGATAGCATGATTGAGGGCCCCGGCGCGGTCAACGGCAAGCTCTCACTCGACGATATCCGCGTGTTGCCGCTGTTGCGGTCGGCAGCCGTGGTCAAGGGCCTGCGCTTTCCGCAAAAGGTCCGCGATTACTTTGAAACGATGATGAGTCGCATCGGCTACCAGCCGCTGCCGGCAGTGTAGGTGAACCATGAAACGCATGCATGTCCACGTCGCGGTCGATGATCTGTCCGTTTCGATCAACTTCTATTCCGCGCTGTTCGCGGCCGAACCGTCCGTCGTCAAATCAGACTACGCCAAATGGATGCTCGATGATCCACGCGTGAATTTCGCCATTTCGGCGCGAGGCCGCGCGCCCGGTCTCGACCATCTCGGCATCCAGCTCGAGGACAAAAGCGAACTGCACGAAGTCTATGCGCGGCTGCACAAAGCAGGCGGCACCGTCATCGAGCAAGGGCAGACCGCATGCTGTTACGCCAAGTCGGAAAAGTCGTGGATTGACGATCCGGCTGGGATCGCCTGGGAGACGTTCCTCACGACCAGCGAAAACACCGACTACGGGGACGGCACTGGCGAGCGCGAGGCGCGCATCGCGAAGACGATTAACGACACTAGGTCGTGCTGCGCGCCAGAAGCACCGCAAGCGGTTACGTCAGCGGCGCGCCAATAGACGACCATCAGTCCAATCAGTTGTTTGTTCGGAGGAGGCGAAATGCGTGACGATGCCCATAGAGAACCGTACAACGTACTGTTTCTTTGCACCGGAAATGCAGCTCGCTCGGTTATGGCCGAGGCCATTCTCAATCGCGCCGGCCAGGGTAAGTTCCGCGCATTTTCGGCAGGAAGCCAACCAAAGGGCCAAGTTCATCCATACGCAATCGATTTGCTAAAAAAGCTGCATTACGACGTGTCAGGATTGCGATCCAAGAGTTGGAAAGAGTTTTCGGGTCCGGACTCGCCGACACTCGATTTTGTTTTCACGGTCTGTGACAACGCTGCGAAAGAACCGTGCCCTGTTTGGCCGGGACAGCCGATGACCGCGCATTGGGGCGTGCCCGATCCGGCACTCGCCACAGGTAACGAAGCAGAAGTGCGGTTTGCCTTCGCTGACACGCTCCGGATGCTTACGAACAGAATTAACATCTTCGTCAGCCTGCCACTTAAGTCGCTCGATCAACTGACCCTGCAGAAGCAACTGGAAGCGATCGGCAAAACTAAGGACGCGACTGAAAAGCCTGCGTCGGCCGCCTGATGGACGAACAACCGATTTCGCTGGCTCGTCGATTGCTGGCCGAAGCTCTAGGTACTGCGATCCTCGTCGCGACAGTGGTCGGTTCGGGGATCATGGCCCAGCGGCTCGCGGGGGGTAATCAAGCCATTGCGCTACTCGGCAACACAATTCCGACAGGCGCCATCCTCGTCGTGATCATCACCATACTGGCCCCCGTATCGGGAGCGCATTTCAATCCCGCAGTATCCCTCGTCTTTGCCGCGCGCGGGGAGTTTCAGTGGCGCGAGGTTATTCCGTACATCGTCGCGCAATGCATCGGCGGCATTGCGGGCACAGTAATTGCCCATCTGATGTTTGACTTGCCGCCCTTAATGATCGGAACCACCGCGCGGAGCGGTCCTTCGCAATGGCTTGGTGAAATGGTCGCTACCTTCGCCTTGGTACTGAGCATTCTTGGCGGCCTGCGTTATGCGGCGCAGGCCATTCCGTGGCTTGTTGGCCTCGTGATTACAGCAGCCTATTGGTTCACCTCGTCGACATCTTTCGCGAACCCCGCCGTCACACTTGCGCGAGGTTTCACGACGACGTTCGCTGGCATCGCTATCAATCATGTGCCGGCTTTTATTGCGGCTCAAATCGTCGGCGCGTTGGTCGCGTTGCTGCTCTCGGCCGTGTTGTTTCCAGCACTCAAGACAAAGCAAAACGTTACTCTTGCCACAACGCGGGAATTCATCGCGCCGGGCGAATAGGACGATAATCTTTAGTATTTCTACGAAGCCACGCCGAGGACTGTTTTCCGCCGGCGCCGCGTAAGGTGCCCCTCGCCGGGCAGGATGTCACTTGCGATCAGCTCGCTTCGCGCAGCTTCACCGCGCCGGCGAGATCGACCGAGACGAGCTGCGACACGCCGCGCTCGGCCATGGTGACGCCGTAGAGGCGATTCATGCGCGCCATGGTGATCGGGTTATGGGTGATGATCACAAAGCGCGTATCGGTCGAGCGCGTCATCTCGTCGAGCAGATCGCAGAAGCGCTCGACATTGTAATCGTCGAGCGGCGCGTCGACCTCGTCGAGAATACAGATCGGTGCCGGATTGGTTAGGAACACCGCAAAAATCAGAGCGAGCGCGGTGAGCGCCTGTTCGCCGCCGGACAAAAGCGACAGCGTCGCCGGTTTCTTGCCCGGCGGCTTGGCCATGATTTCAAGGCCGGCCTCCAGCGGGTCATCGTGCTCGATGAGCTGCAATTCGGCATTGCCGCCGCCAAACAATTCGCTGAACAGCTTCTTGAAATTCGCATTGACGACCTGGAACGAGGCCAATAGCCGTTCGCGCGCTTCGTGATTGAGGCTGTGGATGCCCTGGCGAAGCCGGCGGATCGCCTCGATCAGGTCGTCGCGTTCGGCGGTGAGCTTGTCGTGCTGTTCCTCGACCTCGCGCAATTCCTGCTCGGCGAGGAGGTTCACGGAGCCAAGGCGTTCGCGCTCCTGCTTGATGCGTTCGATCTTGCCTTCCACCTCGGCGATCGTGGGCAGCGCCGCGTCGGGCTTGATCTCGGCGACTTCGGCCGCGGCGGCGGGTTCGACCTGCAAGATCTCGTGGATTTCATGCTCGATATCGGCGAGCCGGCGTCGTGCCGCTTCGTGGCGTTCCTCGCCGCGGGCCGCTTCGGCCCGCGCCTCGCCGACCGCTTCGAGCGCCGCGCGCGCGGCCTTATCGGCTTCGCTAAGCTCGCCCTCGGCTTCGGCCAGACGGTCGGCGGCGGTGCGCCGCGCTTGCATTGCGGTTTCGATCTCGCCGATCAAACCCTGCCGCTGGGCGGCAAATTTCTCCGGCGCGTTGATCAGCTCGGCTCGCTCTGCATTGGCCTCGTCGGTGCGCTGGCCCAGCGTGGCGATTTGCGCCGCCGCATTGTCGCGGCGCTCGCTCCAGGCCCCCCGCTCGTCGGCGATCGCCGCAAGGCGATGTCCGGCGAGCTGCGCTTCGCGTGCGACCGCTTGCGCCTCACCGCGAATTTCGGCGCAACTCGCGCGCTCGCGCGCGATCACCGCGTTGATAGCGGCGAGCTTTTGCTCGATCTCGTCGGCGGCGCCGAGCGCGGCCAGCGCCGCTTCCGCCTCGGCGCGCGCCGTCCGAGTTTCATCGCGTGCGGCCGTAAGGCGCTGCCGCGCCTCTTTCAGCGCGGAGACGCGCGCGGCGTTGCGGCCGACCTCGCGTTCGGCGGCGGTATGGGCCTCACGAGCCGAATCCGCGAAACGTTGCGCTTGCCGCCAGCGCTCGCGGGCTTCGCTTTCCGTAACTGCAGTAGCGGCAAGCGCCGCCTCGGCCGCTTCAAGAGCGCTTCGCTTGCCATCGACGTCGATGCGCGCCGCAGCAAGTTCGCTCTCGAGCGCTTGCAGCCGGCCGCGTTCGGCGAGACGGCGCGCCGCGCCGGTC
>JBAQBC010000391.1:0-31707 GCA_049286035.1 Xanthobacteraceae bacterium | reverse complement strand
CGCCAGCACCGCCCGCCGCGCCAGCGCAGCGGCGCGATGGCGGCGAGACGGCCCGAACCAATGGCCGCGGTTTAGCTGCGGCCGCCGCTCCTGCGGCAGGGCGCATTTTCTCATCTCCGCTTGCCCGCCGCCTCGCCAAAGAGGCGGGCATCGAGATTGGCCATATCCAGGGTTCAGGTCCGCATGGCCGCGTCGTCGCCCGCGATATCGGAGCGGCGCGCGAAGGCCGTGGCTTGCGTGCGCCTGCGGCGGTTCCCGCCGGCGGGCCGGCGCCGATGATCGCACCGGCGATGACCGATCAGCAGATCCGCGCGCTCTATGAGGACGGCAGCTACGAAATCGTGCCGCACGATGGCATGCGCCGCACCATCGCGGCGCGGCTCACCGCATCGGTGCAAACGATTCCGCATTTTTATCTCACGGTCGATTGCGATATCGGCAAACTTCTGCAAGCGCGCGAGGACATCAACGCCACTGCGCCCAAGGACAAAGACGGCAAGCCGGCCTACAAGCTCTCGGTCAATGATTTCGTCATCAAGGCTCTGGCGCTCGCGCTGCAGCGCATTCCCGACGCCAATGTCAGCTGGACCGAAGCCGGCATGCTCAAGCACAAGCATTCCGATATCGGCGTCGCAGTAGCGATGCCGAACGGCTTGATCACGCCGATCATCCGCGATGCCGAGAACAAATCGCTTTCGGTGATTTCGAACGAGATGCGCGAACTCGCGGGCCGGGCGCGGGCGCGCAAACTCAAGCCGCAGGAATATCAGGGCGGCACTACGGCGGTTTCAAATCTCGGCATGTACGGCATCAAGGATTTCACCGCGGTGATTAATCCGCCACATGCGACCATCCTGGCGGTCGGCACCGGCGAGGAGCGCGCGGTCGTGCGCAACGGCAAGATCGAAGCCGCCCACATCATGAGCGTCACCATGTCCTGCGACCATCGCGCCGTCGACGGCGCGCTTGGCGCAGAGCTGATCGGCGCGTTCAAATCGCTGATCGAAAATCCGGTGATGATGCTGGTGTAATTCAGGACAGCTTAGCGCGGATCGAGACCCTTGGAGCGGAACACGGCAGCCGCTTGCGGCGAGCGCAGACTGCCGATCAGTGCTTTTCCGGTTTCCGCATTTTTGCTTCCCGCCATGATGGCGGCGGCAAATTCGGTGACCATGTTCAAATCACCAGGCAGGAAGCCGACGATTTCGACGCCAGGGACGTGCAGCAATTCAGGTTTCTGCTGAACCGCAAGGTCGGCCTCGCCGGTCAAAAGGAGTTCGGCGGAAAAACCGCCGGCCGGCGGGTATTTGGTTTTCGATTTCATTTCCTCGGCAATGCCCATGCGCTCGAGCAATTTGGCGAAATAGACGCCACTGGCGCCGCCCGCCGACGGCTCGCTATAGGCGATCGATTTTGCTTTGAGCAGCGTTTGCTTGAGAGCTTCGGGCGTGGAGATATCCGGCTTCGGGGCGCCCGCCTTGACGGCAATGGCGACGCCCGATCCGGCCAGCGTCACGTCCGAACCGGGCAGAATTTTTGCCTGCTTAAGCAACGCATCGATGCCGGCACGGCTGAGGATCAAGACGTCGGTTCGCTCGCCAGCCTCGATGCGCGCGACCAGCATCGGCGCAGTGCCCCAGGTGACAGCAAGCCTGCTGCCATTTTGCTTTTCGAATGTCCCAAACAATTCCTCGGCAGCGCTGCGTACGCCGATGCTGCTGTAAACGCTTAGTTCGCTCATTGGCAACAATCCTTGGCCGACGATCCTTGTTGCATCGCTTTATATCGCGTGCGAATGAGCGGGCGAAACTGAAATCGGGATCCAGCCGATATGGAAGACTTCATCGCCGGCTACCGGCGTTTTCGCGCCGGCACTTGGCACAACGAACGCGCCCGCTTTGATGCGCTGAGCAAATTCGGACAGAGGCCGCGCGCGTTGGTGATCGGCTGTTCGGACAGCCGGACCGATCCCCAAATGGTCTTTAATGCGGCCCCGGGCGAGCTCTTCGTCATCCGCAACGTCGCTAATCTTGTGCCGCCCTACGGGCCGGATGATCAGCCGCACGGGATCAGCGCCGCAATCGAATTTGCGGTGCGGGCGCTCAAGGTCCCACAGATTATTGTGATGGGCCACGCAATGTGCGGCGGCATTGCGGCGCTCTTGAACGGTGCTCCCGCGGAAGTCTCCGATTTCGTCGGCCAGTGGGTGGGTATCGCCGAACCGGCGCGGCGGCGCGCCATGGCGGCGGCGGCGGAGCGTCGGCAAGATGTTTGTGAGCACGAATCGGTCCGGCTTTCGCTCGACAATCTGATGACCTTCCCATGGATCAAATCTGCCATCGAAGCGGATCAACTTGAGCTTCACGGCTGCTTTTTTGATATCCGTTCCGGTATTTTGGAACGGCTCGGCGAGGACGGGGATTTTCACGCCATTGCGGATTGAGTTCTCCTACACCGAGTGGTGGGCTTGGTTTGCTTCCCGACCATATCTAAATGACGTGTCTAAATCACATGTCTGAACAACGAAGCCTAAGCACCGCCCGCGACAACAGCGGAGATGCTCGATAAGGTGCGGAGCAGTTGCGTTTTGGCGAGGAATGAATGGCTGATACTAACTACGACATTATCATTATCGGTTCAGGACCCGGAGGCTACGTCACTGCCATCCGGGCCGCGCAGCTTGGATTCAAGACGGCGATCGTCGAGCGCGAATATCTCGGCGGCATTTGCCTTAACTGGGGCTGCATCCCGACCAAAGCGCTCTTACGATCGGCGGAGATCTTGCATTACCTCCAGAATGCCAAGGATTACGGACTGTCGGCTGGCGAGGTGAAATACGATCCCTCCGCCGTGGTCAAACGCTCGCGCGCCGTCGCCATGCGGCTCAATGACGGCGTCGGCTTTCTGATGAAGAAGAACAAAGTTGCCGTGATCTGGGGCGAGGCGGCGATTGACGCTCCCGGCAAAGTCACCGTAAAGGCCGGTCGCGGAGAAGCGCCTAAAGGCGCGCTCGGCGCCGGTGCCTATGCGGCCAAGCACATCATCATCGCGACCGGCGCGCGGCCGCGCGTGTTGCCGGGCATCGAACCCGACAAGAAACTGGTGTGGACTTATTTTGAAGCCATGGTGCCCGATCGCATACCAAAATCGCTTCTTGTCATCGGTTCGGGCGCGATCGGCATCGAATTCGCATCCTTTTACCGCACGCTCGGCGCGGAAGTAACCGTCGTCGAGGTGTTACCGCAGATCCTGCCCGTTGAGGATGCCGAAATCGCCGCCTTTGCACGCAAGAGCTTCGAAAAACAGGGCATCAAGATCTTCACCGGCGTCAAAGTGACAAAGCTCGATAAAAAGTCGGACAGCGTCGCCGCGACGATCGACGACGGCAAGGGCGGCACGCAAACGCTCACGGTCGAGCGCGTGATCTCGGCGGTCGGGGTCGTCGGCAATATCGAGGGCCTTGGCCTGGAAAAGCTCGGCGTGAAAACCGACCGCGGTGCGATCGTGATCGACGGGATATGCAAGACCAACGCACCGGGACTCTACGCCATCGGCGATGTCGCCGGTCCGCCGCTTTTGGCGCACAAAGCCGAGCATGAAGGTGTGATTTGCGTCGAGGCCATCAAGGGCTTGCATCCGCATCCGATGGACAAGCTCTTAATTCCCGGATGCACGTATTGCTCGCCGCAGATCGCTTCGGTCGGGCTCACCGAACAGGCCGCCAAGGACAAGAAGCTCGACATCCGCGTCGGCCGCTTCCCGTTCGTCGGCAATGGCAAGGCCATCGCGCTCGGCGAGGATCAGGGCCTCGTCAAAGTGATCTTTGACAAAAAGACCGGTCAGCTCTTGGGCGCACACATGGTTGGCGCCGAGGTCACCGAACTGATCCAGGGTTATGTGATCGCGATGAATCTCGAAACCACCGAAGAAGAGCTGATGCACACCGTATTCCCCCATCCGACGCTGTCGGAGATGATGAAGGAAGCAGTGTTGGATGCCTACGGACGGGTGCTGAATATCTAAGCTACCAATCCCGCCAACGGCTTCACCGCGTCGCTGCCGGGAAACACAGTCTGCGCCAATGCTTTTTCATCGGCGCGCAGATGGTCCCGCAGCACGCCCTTGAGGACAGCGCGCAGGTCGGTCGTCGGTTTGAGATCCCGATCCTGATAGAGATTCACCGGCTTTAATCCAGGCCAATCGGCGATCACCCGGCCGCCCTTGAGCGCGCCGCCGACCAGAATAGCCACCGTCGCGGTGCCATGGTCGGTACCCTCGGTACCGTTGATGCGGGCGGTGCGGCCGAATTCGGTTGCCAGCGCAACCACCGTCTCGCGCCAGGCCACACCCATATTGGTTTTGATTGCAGCGAGCGCCTCGTCCAGCGCGCCAAGCAGTTGCGACAATCGGCCTTGCGCGATGCCTTCATTGAAATGAGTGTCCCAGCCGTCAAGCGCGAGCGCGCCGACGCGCGGTCCCTCTGGTTGGGACAAGAACTTCGCGGCGGTGCCCGCCGCTTCGGAAAAGTAAGCACGGACTTGTCCAGGACCCGGCACGCCCGGCTTTTGCCCGTTGCCGGGTTGTTCGATCCCTGCCACGCGTTTGGAGTTGTCTTCAAGGACACCCGCGAGTTTGGCGTCACAATCGCGATAGAGAGCGAGAAGCCGCCCAACGGTATCTTCGCTCGCCGGCATCACCCGCTGTGGCGACCACGACAAGACTGGCGCGGGGCCGCGCACCACAAGCGGGGTTACCGGTCCCACGGCGAACAATTTGCTGCCGCGCGGATCGACGCGTCCGGCCGGAGCCAGTCCGGCAAGCGCTCGATTAAGCCAGCCGGTGTCGCTTGCACCCGGCTTCGGCAATCCGCTCTCCAAAAGATCCTGACCATCAAAATGCGAGCGCTCGCGATAGGGCGTGGCGCTGGCATGAACGATGATGGCCTCTTTTGCCTCAAACATGCGATGCAGGTTTGGCATCGCCGGATTGAGCGCAAAAAGCTCATCGAGCTTGAGCGCCGGCAGCTTGCCATCGAGCGTCAGGGCATTGTCGCCACGCAGCGCGAGCCAATCCGGATCGCCGACCGGTGCCACCGTCGCCAGTCCGTCCAACGCGCCGCGGAGAATGATTGTGAGAAAACGCGGATCGCGGCCTTCGGCCCGTGCAATCTTCGGCAGATGCGCCCAAGCGAATAGCGTCCCCGAGGCAAACAATAATTCGCGGCGCGAGGGTGCGTGGAATCTCATTGTCATCTCCGCAGAAATTCGGGCGCCATAACCAGAAGCGCTAAACCCTGGCTGCGGCTTTCGGCGCGCGCTATGGTCTCGCGCGTCTGTGTGGAGGCGAGGGGGCCAAGCCCGCTCTCCAGAAGTTCCACCGGTTCGGCACGTGAGGCGCGGCCAGCAAATTCGGTGGCGATATCGATGCGCCGTGGTACGCCGTCGATCCACGCCGCTTCGATGTCCGAATAACCGTTCGGTGCCGGCGGGCGCCACAGCGGCGCGCCGAGCGCCACTTGCGCATTCATGATGCGGCCGATCGGGATGTCCGCCGCAGTCCCGCTGAGACGAATGACGCCAGCGATCCATTCCGCCGGTGGCTTGAGCTTTTGCCGCGGCGCGATCCACGATTCCTCGGCCGTCACCAATGTTCTCGCCACCTGTTTCAAGTCGCCATCGGTGTCGAGAAAGGTTTTTGCCAGTTTGGCCACCAGCGCCGGCGGCGGATCGTCAGCGACAAAATGCCGAGCAAGCTTTTCGCCGATGTGCCGCGCTGTCGCCGGATGCCGCGCCAAATCAGCAAGCACGGCACGCCCTTGATCGATGCCACTCTCGGCGTAACGCTTGCCGAGCACAACCTGATCACCCGGCTCATGGAAACGTCGCACGAAGACGAATTCGCCGCCATGGATCGGCTCCTCGGGACGCAGCCAGGTCCAGCCGGTGAGGATTTTGGCAAAATTCGTCACGTCGGCTTGGCTATAGTCGCTGCGAACGCCGAGCGTGTGCAATTCCAGCGTCTCGCGCGCAAGGTTCTCATTAAGCCCCTTGTCCTGGTTGATGCCGGCAATCGAGTCCGCGCCCATCGACTGCACATTGTCGAGGTAGAGCAGCATCGCAGGATGACTTTCCACCGCCTGCAAAAGATCGGCGAAGCGGCCAAGCACGTGCCGCCGGATGGCTTCGCGCTCGTAGGCGCCAACCATGGCGGCGTCTTTGTCTGCTGAAACGCAAAAGTGGTTCGACCAGAACCAGACCAATCGCTCGACCAGGCCGATCTCGGCGTTGGCGGCCGCGTCAAAGCGCGCTTTGGCCTCGCTCAGAATGATCTGTTGCGGCAGCGGCGGCTTCGAGCCGGGCGCGCTGCTCTCAGCGCCCGGCAATTTGGCCATTTGCGAAGGGTCCTGGGCTTCGCCGCTTGCGGTCGCTTGCTTTTGCTGGCGCGTTGCCAGCTTCTGTTCGGCGCGGCGCTCGGCGCGAAAATCGGAAACCTGGCGCGCGGCTTCCGAGCTCGACATCAGATTTGGCGCGTCAAGCCGGCCAGCCCCGGGCCGTTCCAGATCAGCCAACAACGCGCCGCAGGGATCGGCTGCAATCGCAGCGATCGCATCGCCAACCGGACCAAAGCCGAACCTGTGGAGGCCGAGCGCCGCTGCGGCTTTTCCGGAATTGCGCCCGCTCTTTGCACTCATGGAATCGTCTAGAACGCGTCGCGCGCCCCAGCCATCATCAACAGACTTTCATTGTGGCAAAAGTTGTGGGGCCGAAGGGAAAAACCGCAAGGAAAACATTACGATCCATTCATCTCCCGGTCGCGACGGCGAGCGGCTTGCGGCACCCAAAGCGCAGCCGTAAGTATCGTCTGCGGGCCGGTTGTCCGCGAGGGGGAGTTCGCAGGGAACCTGTCCGGCGATGGCCACATTGATCGATACCGTTGCCAAGCTGCGCCAGCCGCGTCATCCGGAAAAGGCGCATCGGCCGGATCAACCCGTCTTGGCGAAGCCTGATTGGATCCGCGTCAAGGCGCCGGTCTCGGCCGGCTACCTGGAGACCCGGCGGATCGTTCGCAAGTACGATCTCCATACCGTGTGCGAAGAGGCCAGCTGTCCGAATATCGGCGAGTGCTGGGAAGCCAAGCACGCCACTTTCATGGTCATGGGCGACACCTGCACGCGGGCTTGCGCATTCTGCAACGTCAAAACCGGCCTGCCGGGCCCGCTCGATCCCGGTGAGCCCGAGCACGTCGCCGCAGCGACCGCAAAACTCGGACTGACGCACGTTGTCGTCACCTCGGTTGATCGCGACGATCTTGACGACGGCGGCGCGGCGCATTTTGCCGCGGTCATTCGCGCCATTCGGGGGCGCTGTCCGGACACCACGATTGAAGTCCTGACGCCAGATTTTTTGCGCAAATCGGGTGCGGCCGAAATCGTCGTCGCTGCCCGTCCCGATGTCTTCAATCACAATCTGGAGACGGTCCCCTCCAGATACGTCAGTGTGCGGCCAGGAGCGCGCTACTTCGCCTCGATCCGCCTATTGCAGCGCGTCAAAGAAATCGATGCGAAGATTTTCACGAAGTCAGGAATCATGGTCGGGCTCGGCGAAGAGCGCAATGAAGTCTTGCAAGTCATGGACGATTTGCGTGCCGCCGATGTCGATTTTCTGACGATTGGGCAATATCTGCAGCCCTCGCGCAAACATCACCCAGTGCTGCGTTTCGTGCCGCCCGACGAGTTCAAGGAACTCACAGCGGTCGCCTATGCCAAGGGCTTTTCAATGGTTGCGGCAAGCCCGCTGACACGCTCGTCGCATCACGCGGGCGATGATTTTGCCCGGTTGAAGGCGCTACGGACCTTGCGTCAATAATGCCGCAGTTCTCGACCAAGCGGCATGTCCAGCATTCTGCGTCCGACATGTTCGATCTCGTTGCCGACGTCGAACATTATCCCGAGTTCGTCCCGTTGTGCCGATCGCTTCGCGTGCGCAAGCGCTCGGCGGATGCCGACGGCCGGGAGATCATCATCGCCGACATGACGGTTGCCTATAAGCTCGTCTACGAAACGTTCACGAGCCGCGTGACGCTCGATCGCGCGGAGCACGAAATCCTCGTCGAATATCTCGAAGGACCGTTCCGGAAAATGAACAACCGCTGGAGATTTCATCCGACGGGGCAGGGCGCCTGCGACGTCGAATTTTTCATCAGCTATGAATTTCGCAGTCGCACGCTTGGTCTATTGATGGGGGCGATGTTCGACGCCGCTTTTCGCCGCTTTTCGGCGGCGTTCGAACGACGTGCCGATCAAATCTATGGCGCGAAGGCCGGTTAGGCCGCCCGACGGGTCCCAGATTTCTGTTGCGCAAGACGCGCCAAAAGCCCGAGTGCTTCCAAGACGGAAAGTTCGCGCACGCGTTCACGTCCGATATTGCCGAACAGGCGCCGCCGCGCCAGCATCTGGCCGTCGCGGCTCGCGGCTGCGAAATGCACGAGACCGACGGGCTTTTTCTTGGAGCCGCCGCTGGGACCGGCAATGCCGGTGATCGAGACGGCGCAATCCGCGCCCGATCGCTTCAGAGCGCCTTTTGCCATGGCGGCCGCCGTCTCGCCGCTCACCGCGCCGTAGCGGCGAAGTGTAGCGGTCGGAACGCCAAGCAGCTTTTGTTTCGCCCCGTTCGAATAAGTGACGAAACTGCATTCGAATACGTCGGAAGATCCGGCAATCGCGGTCAGCGCTGCAGCGACAAGGCCTCCGGTGCAGGATTCTGCGGTGGCCACGCGCATACCCCGCGCCCGATACAGATCGAGCAGACGGCTGGCGCGCTCGCGCAGGGCGCGTCCGTTCATCCGGCGCTCCAGGGCAGCCGGATGGTCGCGGTTGCCATGGCAAAAATTCCCTCGCCGCGGCCGGCAAAGCCGAGCTTTTCGCTGGTGGTAGCTTTAACGGCCACCCGGTCGATTGCGACATTGGCGATATCGGCGATGTGCGCGCGCATGGCGTCCCGATACGGCGAAATCCGCGGCGTTTCACAAACGACGGTGACGTCGAGATGCGCGATCGCGCCGCCTCTCTTGCGGACGCGCTCGCACGCGAAAGCGAGAAAACGGTCCGAGGCCGCCCCCTTCCATTGCGGATCGCTCGGCGGAAAATGCGCTCCGATATCGCCTTCGGCGAGGGCACCAAGAATCGCATCGACGAGCGCGTGGAGCGCGACATCGGCGTCGGAATGACCCGTCACGCCGCGCGAATGCGGGATGCGTATTCCGGCAAGCATCACATGATCGCCTTCGGCGAATGCATGCACGTCAAATCCATTGCCGGTCCGCACGTCCGAAAGTGCTGCAAGCCGCGTCATCTCGGCGCGGGCAAAATCATCACCGGTCGTCACTTTCAGGTTGTCGGCTTCGCCTTCAAAAACGCTGACGCGCTGACCCGCCCATTCGGCTAGCGCCGCATCATCGGTGAAGCTCTCCCGTTGCGCCGCGACCGCGCGGCGATGCGCCTCAAGGATCAGATTGAAACTAAAAGCTTGCGGCGTTTGCACGATCCGCAAGGCGCTGCGATCGAGCGTCTCGGTCACTGTTGCGCGGTCGTCAATGGATTTCACGGTATCCGCCAGCGCGATGCCTGGGACTGCCGCGCCGCAGGTCCGACCGGCGCCGATGGCGCGGTCGATCAGCGCGCCGCTGACAAACGGACGAGCTGCATCGTGGATAAGAACGAGCCCGGGACGGCGTGACGCCAAGGCTTCCAGCCCCGCCCGGACCGAAGCTTGCCGCGTGACGCCACCGGCGACCGGGGGCAATAGATCTTCGAGACCCGCAATCGCGTGCTGATAAGTATCCCGGTCGTTTGGATTGATCACCGGCTGCACGAAATCGATGCGCGGGTGCGCCAGGAAGGCACGCAGCGTCGCGCGGATCATCGGCTCGCCGCCAATGGGCCGGTATTGCTTGGGAACGTCTGCCCCAGCGCGCTCACCGCGCCCTGCCGCAACGATGACGGCAGCCACAGTTTCGATCATCGGGCACCTTGCTTCGATCTGCCCTGCTTTATCGCATGTCCTTGCGGCAGCGAATGCTTTCGCGGGCTTGAGTGAATTCGAAGCGGTGCACAGTGGCGTTAATATTGCACTGCAACACTTGCACCGAGGCCAAATTTGGCTAAACTCTATGCAATGATTTGATGTCGCCTAATTCGTGTGCAGGAGACGCCGGCATTCCGCATTTTTGATGTGCGAATAGGACGTAACGTTATGACACTGAATAAGTTTTCATACATGGCGGTCCGACCAATGGCCCGGCTCGGAAGCAGGTAGATGAGCGCGGTTGAACCTTTGCTGGCCGAAACGCCGGCGGACGCCGTCCTCAACGCTTTGCCGCATCCCGTGATCGTTGTTGCCGCCGACGGCAAAGTGGTCGACGCCAACGCCGCGGCGGAAGCCTTCTTCGAAGTCTCGCTGCCGCTATTGCGGCGTCACTTCCTTCGGGAAGTGGTTCCGTTCGGCAGCCCGCTGCTCGTGCTGGTCGAACAGGTGCGAAGGCGCGGCGCGGCGGTGAACGAATATAAGGTCGACCTCGGCACGCCGCGCAACCCTGGCGACCGGCTGGTTGATTTGCATGTCGCGCCGTTACCGGAGCAGCCGGACTACGTCGTCGTGATGCTGCAAGAGCGCACGATCGCCGACAAAATGGACCGCCAGCTCACCCATCGTGGCGCGGCGCGTTCGGTGATCGCGCTTGCCGCCATGCTCGCCCACGAAATCAAAAATCCGCTCTCGGGTATTCGCGGTGCGGCGCAACTGCTTGAACAATCGGTGGACGACGACGACCGTGCGCTGACGCGACTGATCTGCGAGGAGGCCGATCGCATCGTCAAGCTTGTCGACCGCATGGAAGTGTTCAGCGATGAACGACCGGTCGAACGCGAGCCGATCAACATCCATGTGGTGCTCGACCATGTGAAGCGCTTGGCGCAATCTGGCTTCGCGCGACATATCAAGTTTGTCGAGGATTATGACCCGTCATTGCCCCCGGTCCTCGCCAACCGCGATCACCTCGTTCAGATATTCTTGAACCTGGTCAAGAACGCCGCCGAAGCGATCGGCGAAACTGCAAGCGGTGGCGAAATCGCGTTATCGACCGCGTTTCGGCCTGGCGTTCGCCTGTCGCTGCCGGGAACAAATGCGCGCATTTCCCTGCCGCTCGAATTCTGTGTCAGGGACAATGGACCGGGCGTGCCCGATGAATTGATGCCGCACCTCTTCGATCCCTTCGTTACCACCAAACCGACGGGCTCGGGGCTCGGGCTCGCGTTGGTGGCGAAAATCGTCGGCGATCACGGCGGCATCATCGAATGCGAGTCGCAGCCGCGACGCACTGTGTTTCGTATCCTCATGCCGAAATACGCCGCGACTTCGAGCGGCGAGGGCGGCCAGCCGGAGGGCCGCGCACCAGCACAAGGGAATCATTGATGCCCGAAGGCAGTATTCTTGTCGCGGACGACGATGCGGCAATCCGGACCGTCCTCAACCAGGCGCTGTCGCGCGCCGGCTATGAAGTGCGCTCCACCGGCAACGCCGCGACGCTGTGGCGCTGGATCAGCCAAGGCGACGGCGACCTGATTATCAGCGATGTGCTTTTGCCTGACGAAAGCGCCTTCGACTTGTTGCCGCGCATCAAGAAGGTGCGACCCGACCTGCCGATCATCGTAATGAGCGCCCAGAACACCTTCATGACCGCCATTCGCGCGTCGGAACGCGGGGCTTATGAGTATCTGCCCAAGCCGTTTGATCTCAAAGAACTGATAACAATCGTCGGCCGCGCACTGTCAGAGCCGAAAGAAAAAGCGCGACCCGCACCGAAATCTGAAGATTTCGAGTCGATCCCGCTCGTCGGCCGATCACCGGCGATGCAGGAAATCTATCGCGTGCTGGCGCGGCTGATGCAGACCGATTTGACAGTCATGATTTCAGGGGAATCCGGCACCGGCAAAGAGCTGGTCGCCCGCGCCTTGCATGACTACGGCAAACGCCGCAATGGTCCATTCGTCGCAATAAACATGGCGGCGATCCCCCGCGATTTGATCGAATCCGAACTGTTCGGTCATGAGAAAGGCGCCTTCACCGGCGCCAATACGCGCAGCTCAGGCCGTTTCGAGCAGGCCGAGGGCGGTACGCTGTTTCTCGACGAGATCGGCGACATGCCGATGGAAGCGCAGACGCGGCTTCTGCGCGTTTTGCAGCAAGGTGAGTACACCACCGTCGGCGGCCGTACGCCGATCAAAGCCGACGTGCGCATCATCGCGGCGACCAACAAGGATTTGCGGCAGCTCATTCAGCAAGGCCTGTTCCGCGAAGATCTGTTCTTCCGGCTCAATGTCGTACCACTGCGGCTGCCGCCGTTACGCGAGCGCAGCGAAGACATCCCCGATCTGATCCGGCACTTCTTCGCCCTGGTGGAACGCGAGGGCTTGCCGCCCAAGCAGATCGATCAGACCGCGCTCGATCGGCTCAAACGCCATCGCTGGCCGGGCAACGTCCGGGAATTGGAGAATCTGGCGCGCCGGTTGGCCGCGCTTTACCCGCAGGAGACGATCACCGCGGCCGTCATCGATGCCGAATTGTCGCAGCCGGCTTTGGCGGCGCCCGGGGAGAGCCGCGGCGGCGATGAGAATCTGTCGAACGCGGTCGAGCGCTATCTCGCCAGATATTTCGCCGGTTTCGACGGCGACTTGCCGCCGCCTGGCCTTTATCACCGCATTCTGCGCGAGGTCGAAGGTCCGCTTGTTTCGGCCGCACTGGCCGCAACCCGCGGCAATCAGATCCGAGCAGCGGATCTTCTCGGCGTTAATCGCAACACTTTACGCAAGAAAATCCGCGATTTGGACATCCAAGTCTATCGCACTGGAAGCGGCTAAAAACCGGCAAACTGGTCCGAACTTTTACCTGCGTGAATTCGCGGGTCGCCCCGTTATTGTCGCAATCGGGCAACATTGTTGTATAAAAGCATCACTTCGGGGTCGGGTGGGCGAAGATTTTCAGTGCTCATCCGGTCAACTTTTTCACCCCAGGGGCAGCCTCCGGACCTTTTAACATGGCGACGGTCGACCAAGTAGCCGCGCTGGACTCGGCAGGCGTTACGCCTGTGCCGTTCATGTCCCGGCTCATAGGCGCTTGCGCCGTTGGCGTGGCGCTCCTGTCGGCGACTGCGACCTTCCTGGTGCTTGCCGGTCTAACGCCCATCGCACCCGTTCATGAGGTTGTGGTCGACCTCTTGCTCGGTAACGTCGTTACCGGCCTGCTGTTGCTCGGTATTATCGGGCGCGAGGTCTGGAAGGTCGTGCAGGCCCGCCGTCGCGGCAGGGCGGGGTCACGGCTCCACGTTCAGATCGTCGGCCTGTTTGCGGTGATCGCGGCGGTGCCGACTGTACTTGTCTCGGTGGTCGCCAGCACCACGCTCGACCGCGGACTCGACCGGTTTTTTTCGACCCGCACGCGCGCGATGATCGAACAATCGATGATCGTCGCCAACGCTTACGTGAGCGAACACGCCGATGCGATACGCGGCGACCTTTTGGCGATGGCTTACGATCTCGGTCGCGTCAAGTCGATTTTCGATTCCGATCGCGATCAATTCCAGAAAATCGTCAGCGCGCAGGCCGCCGGACGCAATCTCTCTGCGGCAATCCTTCTCAAATCCGACGGTTCGACCGTTGATAAGGGCGGCGTGACGGTCGACAAGAAAGTCGTACTGCCGACGCCCGATTTGCTTGCCGAAGTCAATGAAACCGAGCCTCGGGTCGCACTTATTCCGGAAGACAATCATCTCGCCGCCGTGGTCAAGCTGCGCGGCTACGACGATATGTATTTGTACGGCGCCCGTCTCCTCGATCCACGGGTGGTGGCGCAATTGCGCGCCACTCAGGAGAGCGTCGGCGAATTCGCCAATCTCGAAGCCCGCCGTCTCGGTATCCAGATCGCCTTCGGGCTGATGTTCGCGATTATCGCGCTCATCGTTCTGCTTTCGTCGGCGTGGATCGGTTTGGATTTTGCCAATCGCCTGGTTGCTCCCATTCGTCGTTTGATCGGTGCCGCAAATGTCGTATCGACCGGCAATCTGGACATTCAGGTTCCGGTGCGCCGTTCGGAAGGCGATCTTGCCCGGTTAGGCGAGACTTTCAACAAGATGACTCAGGAGCTGCGCACCCAGCACGAAGACATTGTGCGCGCGCGCGACCTTATCGACAGCAGACGTCGTTTCACCGAAGCGGTGCTCGCAGGCGCCAGCGCCGGCGTAATCGGAGTCAATGCCGACGGACGTATCTCGATACTCAACCGCTCGGCGGAACGGCTGATGGGTCGATCCGAAGTCGAAGTTCTAGGTCTGCCGCTTGCGCAGGTCGCGCCTGAACTTGGAGAAATCTTCGAAGCCGCGCGCTCCGGCAATCAGCGCCTCGTGCAAAGACAGTTGGCGGTGACGCGTGACGGCCAGGAGCGAAATTATTCCGTGCGTGTCACAAGTGAGCAGGCCACCGAGGCCGAGCATGGTTACGTGATCACGATCGACGACATCACCGAACTGGTGCTTGCACAGCGTTCCTCGGCATGGGCCGACATCGCGCGACGGATTGCGCATGAGATCAAGAATCCGCTGACGCCGATTCAGCTTTCGGCCGAACGGCTGCGTCGCAAATACGGCAAAACGATCTCCGACGATCCGCTAGTGTTCGAGCAATGCACCGAAACGATTGTGCGTCAGGTCGATGACATCAAACGCATGGTGGACGAGTTCTCTCGTTTTGCACGCATGCCGAAAGCGGTGCTTGCCGATGAGGATGTCGCCGATACCGTGCGTCAGGTTGTGTTCTTGCTGCGCGTCGCTCATCCCGACATCGATTTCGATGTTGAACTCGAGACCGAGGCGATGCTGGCCCGTTTTGATCGGCGACTCATCTCGCAAGCGCTCACGAATATCATCAAGAACGCAACCGAAGCGATTGGTGCCGTGCCGCCCGCCGAACTCGGGCGTGGCCGGATCACCGTGCGCGCGCATCGTGACGGTAAAGACGTGGTCATTGACGTGATCGACAACGGCATCGGGTTGCCGAAGGAAAATCGCGCTCGTCTGCTCGAACCCTACGTGACCACCCGGGAAAAAGGGACCGGCCTCGGCCTCGCCATCGTCGGTCGCATTTTGGAAGAGCATGGCGGACGCCTCGAACTACGCGACGCGTCGGAGAAGATCGCGGGCGCCCGTGGCGCGTGGATGCAACTGCGGTTTGGCGCCGAGCGCGTCTCTGAAACAACTTCCGAGCAGCCACAGCTCGAAGCGCGCGCGGCGGCGGAATAATGCAAAGGAATAGGGCGACAGTCACAGCATGGCATCCGATATCCTGATCGTCGACGATGAGGCGGATATCCGCGAGCTGGTCGCGGGCATTCTGCAGGACGAGGGCCATGGCACCCGCACGGCCCGCGACAGCGACGAGGCGCTCGCCGCCGTCGTTGCGCGCCGGCCCAATCTTGTTTTCCTCGATATTTGGCTTCAAGGCAGCCGGCTTGACGGTTTGCAGCTGCTCGACAGCCTCAAGCAGCAGCATCCCGAACTGCCGATCGTCATGATTTCGGGACATGGCAATGTCGAAACCGCGGTGTCCGCGATCAAGCGCGGCGCATATGACTTCATCGAAAAGCCGTTCAAGGCCGACCGCCTGTTGCTGGTGGCCGAACGGGCGCTCGAGAATTCGCGCCTTAAGCGCGAGGTGCGGCAGCTCAAGCAATTCGCCCCTCTCGCCGCCACCTTGGTTGGACATTCTCCGGCGGCCAATCAATTGCGCCAGACGATCGAGAAAGTGGCCCCGACGAACAGCCGCGTTCTTATTGTCGGTCCATCCGGTAGCGGCAAAGAGCTTGCGGCGCGAACTATTCACGCTCATTCGGCGCGCGCCAATGCACCCTTCGTGGTGATCAACGCCGCCGCGATTACGCCCGAGCATATGGAACCTGAGTTATTCGGGGTTGAGGGCGGCAACGGCACCGCGAGCCGTAAGGTCGGAGCGCTCGAGGAAGCGCACGGCGGCACTTTGTTCATCGATGAAATCGCCGACATGCCGCGTGAAACGCAAAATAAAATCTTGCGCGTCTTGGTCGATCAAACTTTCCAACGGGTCGGGGGCAGCACGAAAGTAACTGTGGACGTGCGGATCGTGTCCTCGACCAGCCGCAACATCGAGGCGGACATCGGCGCCGGTAAATTCCGGGAGGATCTCTACCATCGCCTCTCGGTCGTGCCCATTCGCGTGCCGGGATTGGCCGAACGGCGAGAGGATATTCCCGGGCTCGTTGAATTTTTCATGAACCAGATTTCGCAGACCACCGGCCTGCCCAAGCGCACCGTCGGAGCCGATGCGCTCGCGGTCTTGCAATCGCACGATTGGCCCGGAAATGTACGCCAGCTCCGCAACAACGTGGAACGGCTGATGA
Organism: Xanthobacteraceae bacterium; assembly: GCA_049286035.1. GTDB lineage: Bacteria > Pseudomonadota > Alphaproteobacteria > Rhizobiales > Xanthobacteraceae > BOG-931. Next base: position 15,229 of record JBAQBC010000391.1, on the reverse strand, counting down.
TCCTCGCCGGCGGCGAGCCCCAGGCCGTGATCACCGCGTCGATGCTGCCGCAGGATGTCGGCTCAATGATCCCGAATATGCCAAACGGCAATGGCGGCGAACATCTGATGAGTCTGGCATTACGCGAGGCACGGGAAGTGTTCGAGCGCGAATATCTATTAGCTCAGATCAACCGTTTCGGCGGCAATATATCGCGGACCGCCGAATTCGTCGGAATGGAGCGCTCAGCGCTGCATCGCAAGCTGAAAGCGCTGGGAATTGATTGACGCATCAGGTCTCAGGTAACAAGTGGTCAGGTATCAGAAATCCCTGATCCCTGACATCCGATACCCCCATGTCACGCATTGCTTACGTCAATGGCCGTTATCTGCCGTTCGCAGACGCCAAAGTTCACGTCGAGGATCGCGGCTATCAGTTCGGCGATGGCGTCTATGAAGTATGCGAGGTGAGGGGCGGCCGCCCCATCGATGAGCGGCGACATCTTGAACGGCTTAAACGCTCGCTTGGCGAATTGTGCATCCGTGTGCCGATGTCCACACGCGCGCTTGGCGTCATCATGCGCGAAGTGGTCGCTCGCAACCGCATCGGCTACGGGATTGTCTATTTGCAGATCACGCGGGGCGTCGCGCGGCGTGATCACGCTTTTCCGTCGCGGCAGGTGCGGCCGAACGTCGTGGTCACGGCACGCTCACTCAACAAAGCTCGCAACGAGGCTCTCGCTGAAAAGGGAATAGCCGTGGTGACGGTGCCGGATAATCGCTGGGGCCGCGTGGACATCAAGACAATCGGACTGTTGCCCAACGTGCTGGCGCGACAAGCGGCGCTGGAGCGGGGCGCGCGTGACGCTTGGTTCGTCGACGCGCGCGGCATGGTGACGGAGGCCTCTTCGGCCAATGTCTGGATCGTAACATCAACCGGAGCGCTGATCACCCGGCACGCGGACAATGCGATTTTACGAGGTATCACCCGCACCGTTTTATTCGATGCCATAAGGGCGGCAGGCCTTACCGTCGAAGAGCGAGCGTTCACGTTGGAGGAAGCCTACGGCGCTCGCGAAGCCTTTATTACGTCCGCAAGCCAGATTGTGCTGCCGGTCGTGCGGGTCGATGACCGAATAATCGGGGGCGGCAAGCCCGGTCCGGTGGCAATCGCACTTAGGCGCGCCTACCACCGTTACGCCGAGGCCGGATAAGCCTATAAGGCCGCCTTGAACTTGGGCTTGCATCGCTGCCCGCCGCGCCTTCTAATAGTCGTGCCGGCCACCAGTTCGGCCCGGTTCTGTGGATCGAAAGCAGAGGCAAAACGCTTGTAAAGGCCAAGAAAAGACCGTGGGGCAGGGGCTCGCGGCACAAAGAACGGGACAACGGCCATGGCAGCCGACCGCGCACAAAATCTTCAAGACACTTTTCTCAATCACGTCCGCAAAAACAAAATTCCACTCACCATTTTCTTGGTGAATGGCGTGAAACTGCAGGGCGTCGTCACGTGGTTCGATAATTTCTGCGTGCTGTTGCGTCGCGACGGGCATTCGCAGCTTGTTTACAAGCACGCCATTTCAACGATTATGCCGGGCCACCCAGTGCAGCTGTTCGAAGGCGCCGAGGAAGCGCCTGCCGGGGAATAGATTCGATTGGAGCCGCGCCGCCGCGAAACGCGCCTATTGGCGTCGCAACAGTCCGCTCGAGCGGCGAGGGACAGGCGCGGAGAAGGCGCAAGCACCGGCCGGGCGTTGGTCATCGAGCCCATCCTGCGCCGCGCCGCGATGATTGCAGGCGAGCGAGAACCGGCCGCCAAGCTCGATGAGGCGATCGGCCTTGCCCGCGCCATCGATCTCGACGTCGAACAATCCGGCATCGTTATGCTCAATGCGTTGCGGCCGGCAACTTTTCTCGGCAAGGGCAAGGTCGAAGAGATTTCCGGTCTCGTCAAAACCTTCGACGCCGGCATCGTTGTCATGGATTGTGCGCTTTCGCCGGTGCAGCAGCGCAACCTGGAAAAAGCGTGGAATGCGAAAGTCCTGGATCGCACCGGGTTGATCTTGGAGATTTTCGGTCGCCGCGCTCACACCCGCGAAGGCGCACTGCAAGTCGAGCATGCGCATTTGACCTACCAAAAGAGCAGGTTGGTTCGTTCCTGGACCCACCTCGAGCGCCAGCGCGGCGGTTTTGGTTTCCTTGGCGGGCCTGGCGAAACCCAGCTCGAAGCCGACCGCCGCATGATCGACGAGCGGCTCGCTAAAATCGAAAACGAGCTCGCGACGGTGAAGCGCACCCGCGCGCTGCATCGGGTCAGCCGCAGGCGCGTGCCTTATCCTATCGTTGCGTTAGTCGGCTATACCAATGCAGGCAAATCGACATTGTTCAATCGCATGACGCAAGCAAGTGTGCTGTCGACGGATATGCTGTTTGCGACGCTCGACCCGACGCTGCGCGCAGTCGCGCTGCCACACGGTGCGCGCATCATCATGTCCGACACGGTCGGTTTCATCTCTGATTTGCCGACTATGTTAATCGCCGCGTTCCGTGCCACCCTCGAGGAAGTCGTCGAGGCGGACGTGATTCTGCACGTGCGCGACGTTTCTCATGAGGACGCCGAAGCGCAATCGCGCGACGTCGAGAAAATCCTGCACGAACTCGGCATCGAGCCGCGTAAGGAGGTGGACGACAGGCGTTTACTGATCGAGGTGTGGAATAAAATCGACCGGCTCGACTCCGCGGCCCGCGAACGGCTCGCGAACATCGCCGAACGGCGTGAGCCGGCCGATCGGCCGGTATTGGTTTCGGCAACCACGGGGGAGGGACTTCAAGATCTGGCGGGCCTCATCGAGACGCGGCTCGCCGCCAACCGTGAGGTCATCGAACTTCATCTCGATCCGGCCGACGGCGCGGGCGTCAGCTGGCTTTACCGCCATACCGAAGTTCTCAAGAGGTCGATCGATGAAACCGGTGTGATCGCGATGACCGTTCGTGCCGATCCCGACAAGGCGGCAAGGCTGAGGGCCAGATTCGCCATTCCGCCGGCCGCCGCGTCCGGGCGTTAATCGGCAAGCTTATTCGGCTTCCTTTGCTTCATTCCAAAGCGTGTCCATTTCGGCCAAGCTTGCCTGTTGCGGGACTTTGCCGCGGTCCGCGAGCGCACGTTCTATTGCCGCAAAGCGCCGTTCGAATTTCAGATTGGTCTGCCGCAGCACGGCTTCCGGATCTGCATCAAGGTGACGCGCGAGATTAACCACGGCAAATAACAGATCGCCAACCTCGCCTCCGGTCGCGGCTTTATTTATTTCGTCGCGATCGAGCTCGGCTTCGATCTCATCGGCTTCCTCACGAATTTTCCGCAACACCGCGCGGGGATCGTTCCAGTCAAATCCAACTTTGCTGGCTTTCACCTGCAGTTTGAGGGCACGGGACAGGGCAGGGAGCGCGACCGGCACCCCAGCAAGCGCACCACTTTGGCCGGTTTTATTCGCCGCCCTTTCCTCGGCTTTGATTCGCTCCCATAACCCTTCGACAGCGCGCGGGGTTCGTGACGTTTCCTTTGCAAAAACGTGGGGGTGCCGGCGGATGAGTTTCTCGGTGATCGCTAGCACCACATCGCCGAAATCGAAGGCGCTCTGTTCTTCCGCCATACGGGCATGGAAGACGACCTGAAGCAAAAGGTCGCCAAGCTCGTCCTTGAGATCAGCGAGATCGCCACGAGCAATCGCGTCGGCGACCTCATAGGCTTCTTCCAATGTATAGGGCGCGATGGTCGAAAAATTCTGCGCCAAATCCCATGGGCAGCCGGTTTCCGGAGTGCGCAACGCCGCCATGATCTCAAGAAGGCGCTCAATCTCGCGAGAAGGAGTCATCATCACAATCCTGATACAATCGCCGCAACGCCCATCGCGACGAGGGTGCGGAACCTATCAGAGTTGAAAAATCGCTGCGAGCGGCCTTAATGCCAATGTCAGCGTATCTTCGCGCCGTTGCGCTCCTGATTTGCGCCGGGGTCGCCCTGTTCGCCTCTGCGGGCAGCTTCGCCATTGCGACATTCTGGGTGTACTTGGCGATCCTCGCCCTGGTCTTCGTCGTCGCCTTTACAATGCTCGATCGCGGGCTTTTGCAGGAGCGCATGCGGCCCGGCGGCAGACCAACCCCGCTGGGATTGCGGCTCCTCAACGTTGTCTTGCTGGCGCATTGGATCGTTGCCGGGCTGGATCGCGGCCGCTTGCATTGGACCGATAATGTGCCGCTGTGGCTGCAAGCGCTTGGACTACTGCTTGTCGCCGCAGGCTATGCGTCAGTCTTTTGGGCGATGCGCGTGAACCGATTCTTTTCGTCCGTCGTGCGTATTCAGTCCGACCGAGGACAGCACGTGGTCACGAGTGGGCCATATGCGCTCGTCCGGCATCCCGGTTATAGCGCCGGCATCCTGATCGTGCTGGCGAGTGGCATTGCGCTCGGCTCGTGGCTCGCCGCGGCATTCCTCATCGCTGTGGTGCTGCCGTTCCTCCTTTACCGCGTGATCCACGAGGATCGCGTGCTGCAAAGCCGATTGGACGGTTATGCCGACTATGCGCGCCGTGTGCGCTGGAGGTTGGTTCCCGGAATTTGGTGATTGCGAGCAGGGCGTTATACGGCGCTGTGAAGTCTGCACGCAAATACCTGATTCGCATAAGAGATATTATGGAACAATATCATTGAGCCTTGGCTTTATGAGGCTTCCGTGACCCTTAGCGTCATGCCGTCGAAAGCGGGCGTCACATGTGCCGGCAACTTGCTGCTCAGTACGTCGTAATCGAGATCGGCGTGGAGATTGGTAAGGACTGCGCGCTGCGGTTTCATGCGTTCGATCCAGCGCAGCGCGTCGCCGACGGAAAAATGGCTCGGATGCGGGGTGTAGCGAAGCGCGTCGAGGATCCAGACGTCGAGTGCGTTTAGTGCATCGAGACTTGATGACGGGATGCCGCTGAGGTCGCAGGAATAAGCAAGCCCGGCGAACCGGAATCCGAGCGAATTAATGTCGCCGTGCTCCTGCAGGAAAGGCAGCACCGTGATCGGTCCGCCCTTCCCGGTCACGGTCACCGGCACTCCGGCAGTCAGGCGGTGCTCGGTCACGATCGGCGGATAGTCGCTTCCTGGAGGCGATTGGAAGCAGTAGGCGAACCTGCTGCGCATCATCGCGGCCGTGCTCTCGTCAAGGTAAACGTCCACGCGCTGGTGGCGCTTGATGAACAGCGAGCGCAGATCGTCGATGCCGTGGGTGTGGTCGGCGTGTTCGTGCGTATAGAATACGCCATCGAGCCAATCGGCACCGGCATCCAGGAGCTGCTCGCGCAAATCGGGCGAGGTGTCGACGAGAACGCGAGTGACGCCATCGATCGCGCGCCGTTCCACCAACAGCGATGTACGCCGCCGCCGGTTTTTAGGATTGTTAGGATCGCAATAGCCCCAGCCCAAGGCTGGCCGCGGCACGCCGCCCGAAGAACCGCAGCCGAGAATTGTGAAATTGAGCGTCATCGAGGCGCCGCCGGCGCTTGCTGGCTGGTTGCCGACTGTATGAGCGCCGGAGACGGTACCTTGGCGAACAGGCGATAAAAGTTGGCGGTGCTCTGCTTGGCGATCGTATCAAATGAAACGCCGCGGACCTCGGCCAGGACTTTTGCCGTCTCGACCATGTAAGCCGGCTCGTTTCGCTTGCCGCGATATTTCCCCGGCGAGAGGTAAGGCGCATCGGTCTCGACGAGGATGCGATCCTCAGGCAACTCCGCGGCGATTGCGCGCAAGTCTTCCGAGTTCTTGAAGGTCAAGATTCCCGTAAACGAAATGCAATGACCCAATGCGATCGCGCGACGCGCCAGTTCGCGCCCACCGGTAAAGCAATGCAGGACGGCGGCGAAGGCGCCCCTCCCCATCTCCTCTTCCAAAATGCGTGCCGTGTCGTCGTCGGCCTCACGTGAATGGATGACGAGTGGAAGGCCGGCTTCGCGCGCCGCGCCGATATGCGTGCGAAATCCCCGCTCCTGCGCCTCGCGGGGCGAATTGTCGTAGTGATAGTCAAGGCCGGCTTCGCCGATCGCCACGACTTTTTCAGCGCGGGTGGCGGCTACGAGTTCGGCTAGGCTGACGTCCGCTTCCTCGTGCGCGTAATGCGGATGCGTGCCGATCGAGCAATAAACGTCGGGAAAGCGCTCCGTTATCGCCAACAGCGCCCGTTGGCGCCGCACGCGCGTCGAGATGGTGACCAGGCGGTCGATTCCAGCGGCGCGGGCGCGAGCCATCACCTCATCGAGCTCGTCAGCGAAGTCTGGAAAATCGAGATGGCAATGGCTGTCGATCAGCATTTGCGTTCTATTGCGCCGCCTCGCCTGCGGGTTCGACATAGCGCGGAAAAACTGCCGTGGGCGCCGGAAGTTTTGCGCCGCCGGCTATACGGTGCGTCCCACCGAGATTGGTGAAGCGCCGCTCGGATCCCGGAATCGCCAGGAGATCAAGCAATTTCCCAGCTGAAGCCGGCGTGAACGGCTGAATCAATATAGCCACTTGGCGCAATACTTCGGCGGTGACGTAGAGCACGGTTCCCTGCCGCTCCGGATCGATCCTGGCGAGCGCCCAAGGTGCCTGCTCAGTGAAGTATTGGTTTGCGTGCGCGATCACTGTCCACACATAGTTCAGCACCTGATGGAGTTGCTGCGTTTGCATAGAATGTCGCGCAAACCCAATCATTTTATCGGCTGCATGAAGCATAACTTCGTCAGCTTGACTGAACGCACCCGGCTTCGGCAGCACGCCGCCGAGGCTGCGCGCCACCATCGTGAGCGAGCGTTGCGCCAGATTGCCGAGATCATTGGCGAGATCGGCGTTGATGCGCGCCACGATCGCCTCGTGGCTGTAATTGCCGTCCTGCCCGAACGGCACTTCACGCAACAGAAAATAGCGCAATGGGTCGACACCGTAGGCGTCGGCCAGCGCGAAAGGGTCGATGACATTGCCCACCGACTTCGACATTTTCTCGCCGCGGTTGAAAAGAAAGCCGTGGGAAAAGATGCGGCGCGGGACTTCAATGCCGGCCGACATCAGAAAAGCCGGCCAGTACACGGCGTGAAAGCGCACGATGTCCTTGCCGATCACATGCAGATCGGCGGGCCAGTACTTCTTGAATTTCTCGCTTTCGGTCTCGGGGAATCCTACCGCGGTGATGTAATTCGTCAGCGCGTCGACCCACACATACATGATGTGCTTCGGATTGGTCGGAACTTTTATGCCCCAGTCGAAAGTGGTTCGCGACAGCGAAAGGTCGTTTAGCCCGCCCCGCACGAAGCTCGCGACTTCGTTGAGCCGCTCCCGCGGCAGCACGAAGTCCGGAACGCGGCGGTACAGATCGAGCAGCTTGTCGGCATATTTGGAAAGCCTGAAAAAGTAACTCTCCTCTTCCACCCATTCGACCGGCGTGCCATGCGGGCCGAGCCGCTGACCTTTGTCGTCGAGCCGGGTCTCGCTCTCGTCGTAATAGGCTTCGTCGCGCACCGAATACCAGCCCGCATATTTGGCAAGATAAATGTCGCCGGCGGCTTCCATCCGCTCCCAGATCGCTTCCGAGGAGCGGTAATGGCGCGCTTCCGTGGTGCGGATGAAGTCATCGTTCGAGCAGTTGAACTTCTTCACCATGGCCTGAAAGCGCGGCACGTTGCGCTCGACCAATTGGCGCGGCGTCAATTTTTCCTTGGCCGCGGTCTGCAGCATCTTGAGGCCGTGTTCATCAGTACCGGTGAGAAAGAAAACGTCGCGGCCGTCGAGCCGCATGAACCGCGCGATGGCGTCGGTGGCGATCGCCTCATAGGCGTGGCCGATATGCGGCGCGCCATTCGGATAGGCAATTGCGGTGGTGATGTAATACGGCTTGCCGACCGGCTGCTTCGTCATGAGGGTTGGTATCAACCGCGCGTGGCCTCGGCAAGCAGGCCAAAGACGTTGAATACGAAGGGCTTGCGCTCGAGATTGTAGGTTTCGGCATCGCGCGCCGCGGCGTTGATGTGCTCGGAAGCTTCGGCGAGGCGGTTCAGGCGCGCTAAATCACCACGGCCGCCGTCAAGCCGCTGTGCGAGCCACGCATTGACGGCGTCGAGAAAAGCCGCCAGCGGCTGCGGATCGGTTCCGGCCAATGCGTCGCCGAGTGCGTGCAAGTTGGCGGGATCGACTGCCGGCAGGCGCGCCAGGAGATCGAGCGCCTGCTGGCGCAGCGTCAAAGCATCCTTTTCGAGCAAAGTGAGCGCTCGAGCCACTGAACCATCGGAGCCGACGGCAGCAGCGGCAATCTCGGGATTGTCGGGCTCAAGACCCGACGCTGCGGCAAGAGCGGCGGCGACGTCCTCCTCCGCCAATGGGCGAAGTGAAATGATGCGGCAACGCGATCGTACCGTTGGGGGCACGCGCGCAGTGGAATGAGCAATGAGCAACAGCAGCCCGCGTGTGGGCGGTTCCTCAAGCACCTTTAAAAGCGCATTGGCGCCCGAGCGGTTGAGATCATCGACCGCATCGACGATGCCAATCCGCCAACCTCCCTCGCCGGCCGTCGAGCCGAAAAACGGCACCGTGCGGCGGATATCATCCACCGCGATCTGATTGCGCAGCACGCCTCGCTCGTTGACGGTCCGTTCGATAACGAGAAGATCCGGCTGCGCCTGTGCGGCAACGCGCCGGGCGACCGGACTTGTGGGATCGATCTGAAGCGAGGCGGCGTCGTGCACATCCATCGCGGTGGAATCCGGATGGCTAAGAATAAAGCGTGCAATGCGATACGCGAGCGTGGCCTTGCCGATTCCTTTCGGCCCGGCAATGAGCATGCCGTGCGGCATACGACCCGCACGATAAGCGGCAAGCAACGCGGTTTCCGCCGCGGCGTGGCCGAACAGCACCGCCGTCTCGCGCGGGTGGAGGGCCTCGTCGATATCGTCATCGTTTTGCTGGGACATCGCTTGCGTCCCGCTAGGCCTTCGCGGTCGCGGCTTCGTCAAGCCGCCGAACCACCGGCGGCTGCAGTCGCGACTGCACCGCTTGCCAAATCGCATTAGCCACGACTTCCTTGGAGGCGCTGGCGTCGATCATCACGCACCGATCAGGCTCGCGCGCTGCAATGGCCAGATAGGCGTCACGCAGCTTTTCGTGGAATTCGGCGCCCTCCCCTTCAAAGCGGTCAGCCCGAGCCTTGCCACGGCGCTGTTTTGCTCGTTCCAGCCCTACTTGAACCGGCAGATCGAGTATCACCGTCAGGTCGGGTGAAAGCTCTCCCACCGAGACGCGTTCAAGCACGTTGATCAGTTTCTGGTCGACCTGACCGAGAATGCCTTGGTAGACGCGCGTCGAATCCGCAAATCGGTCGCAAACGACCCATTTGCCGGATCGCAGCGCCGGGAGAATCGTGCACTGCACGTGGTCGTCACGCGCGGCCGCGAATAGCATGGCTTCGACATCGGCGCCGAACGGCTTTGCCGCGCCCGTCAGCAGCACATGGCGAATGATCTCGGCCCCTGGCGAGCCGCCGGGTTCTCGGGTTAACTGAACGCCAAGCCCATTGGACTCAAGACGCAGCGCCAGCATCGCGGCTTGGGTGGACTTGCCCGTCCCTTCGCCGCCCTCAAAGGTGATGAATTTACCTTGCATGCCAGAAGTCTCAGCGATTTTGTACGATTAGAGAGGCGTATACCGTTTACGATCAATGAGTTACTGGTATTTTTTACGACGAAAAACGAAGCCTTTCGCCAGCAATATAATCACCGCGGCGCCAACGCGCACGCGCCGACCGGGTTCAGAGCTTACTCACGCCGGCGCGCAACACTCCGATCATGAGCTCGGTGGCGCCGTCCATCGCGCGTTGCGACATGCTACCCCGGCCGACATCGTCCGCCGCCTGCAGCGGCACTTCGAGAGCCAGGTTTTCGCCGCGCCAGACCTTGAGTTTGCCGATCGGTTGTCCCTTCGCGATCGGTGCCGGGACCGGGCCCGTATAGACGATCCGCGCCAGCAACCGCTGGCTGTTATTCCGCGGCACCATCACCTGTACGATGCCGGGCGCGGTGAGCGGCACATAGCTTTTGTCGCCGCCAAACACTTTGGCGTCGCCTACCGTCTGCCCTTCGGCAAACAAAACCCTCGCTTGAAAGTCGTGGAAGCCGAATTCCAATAATTTCTTCGCTTCGTCGGCGCGCTCTTTGTCCGATCTTGCGCCGGTGACGACGACGATCAGCCGAAAATTGTCCTGCACGGCCGACCCGACTAAATTGAATCCAGCCTCCGAAGTCTCGCCGGTCTTGAGGCCGTCGGCGCCGATTCCCATGCCGAGAAGCGGATTGCGGTTCATCTGATGAATATTGTTCCAGGCGAAATCGCGCTGGCTGAAATACGGGTAGAAGTCCGGATAGGTATGAATGATATGCCGGGCCAGCTCCGCCATTTCCCGCGCAGTCACGCGTAAATTCGGATCGGAATAGCCGGTAGAATTGGTAAAGGTCGAAGTTTCAAGTCCGATCGCACGAGCGCGTTGTGTCAGCATTTGGCCGAAGCTTGCTTCATTTCCGGCCAGCGCCTCGGCGACCGCAATACAGGCATCGTTGGCCGAATCAACAATAATGCCTTGGAGCAAATCCGAGACCTTCACACGGCTGTGAATGGCGGCAAACATCGTCGAGCCGTGCGACGGCGCTCCGCCCTTTCGCCAGGCATTCTCGCTGATGATGTATTCGTCATCGGGTTTGACACGGCCTTGCTTGATCTCATTGAACAGGAATTCAAGGGTCATCAGCTTGGCGAGACTCGCCGGCGCAACCGGCTGATCGCCGTTCTTATCGTACAGGATACTGTCACTGTCAGCGTCGAGCAGAGTTGCCGCAGGGACGCTGCTCTGAAATCCCTCCTCTTTCTTGCCCGAGCTAACCGGTGCTGCTCGAGCAGCCACAAGGGCGGCGAACAGCACGGCCACACAGCTAACGGCAGCCAGCGCGCGGACAATCGTCCGGTTTTGCTTGCTGTTATTGGTTCTACGCGAGCTTTTCGTCACGCCAAGCTCCGACAATGTCCCAATTATTGTCGCGTAAAGATCCACCACGATATAGACCCATTGCCCACGACCAATGGGCCACAACCAATGGCCCGCGACCTATCCGACGCGCGGATTCAATCAGTGTTCGATAATATCAATTCAGTAAAGCCCGCGGCCGGTGAGAAATTCGTCCGAGCCGCTATCGGTTGACGAAATTGCGCTCGCATAGGTCAGCGTAGCGCTCCGCGGCAATGACGCGGTGGTCGAGACGCTGGCGAGCCGGGTCCGAGGCACCGCCGTCATGGCGACCGGGACGATGCGCAGAGCCGCAAGTTTTGTCGTGCTCGGCGCGGGGGCCGGCTCATCCTGGCGCAGCGTCGCCTCAAGCACCCGATCATCCGAGCCTTCGATTGGGGCTGGGCCGACATATTCGACCCGCACCCAGGCCGTTCCGCTCACGGTGAAGCCCAACAAGTAAGCTGCCCGCTTTGAAACGTCGATGATCCGGTTGCCGGCATAAGGGCCCCGGTCGTTGACGCGCACGACCAGCGAGCGGCCGTTGCTCAAATTTGACACCCGCACATAGCTCGGCAGCGGCAGCGTCGGATGCGCGGCGGTAATGGCTTCGGCATCGAAAATTTCGCCGTTTGCCGTGGAGCGGCCGTGAAAATCCGCGCCATACCAGGAGGCTACGCCGTCGGCCCGATAGTGGGGATTGTTCTCGGGGACATAGACTTGGCCAGCCACAATGTACGGCGAGCCGACCCGGTAGACACCGCCGCCTTTCGGCACGGGGGCCCCGGGCTCGACCAAGCGGGCGCTCGGCTCGACCCCATACCGCGGATCGATGTGGCTGTTATTGGCGCAATTTGCCAAAGAAAAACAAAGGGCAGCGCAAGCCGCAACCGGCGCAAACCGTCCCACTGCCGAGCTTGCCCGACCCCGCATCATCCCCCATCCCGTGGCGGGAACTATTGAATTCGAGCGTGGTCAGATTGTGGCGAAAATGGGCAAGCGGAAGCGTCGTAGTGAACGGATCATTTCAACCGAGCTCTGGTCTCGCTCACTCGACGGGCGCTGATTGATCGCGCTGACTACTAGTAGTAACGCTTCAATCGCCCGCTTTTGCTATTGAGGCCACGGAAACGTGTCCCATCGCGTCAAGGCCCCGGACCAGAACCTTGGCCATTCCTCTCCTGGAGTCCGGGGAGACATAAAGCGGTTTTGACTCGATCCCTAAAGACGCATGTCGTTGCGTGAACGTACCGCCCCGGGCTGGGTATTATCGAGCCGTCTTTGCAAGGCTCAAAGGAGGCCGCAATGCCATCAAGGAGATTTCAGCGGAACGCTCGACCGCTGCTTCTGATGATCTGCTGCGTCGTGTTTGGCGCCCGTGTCATGATCGAACACGCGCAAGCACAGCCAGGCTATGTGCCTCCTCCAACGCCGCTGCCACCGCCTGTTTTCAATCCATCCAATCCCGGTACTGTGACTCAACCGCCTTACACGCCCATCGCGCCCACAACACCAAGCACAACTCCTTCCACACCAAGCTCCGTTCCAAGTCTCGAGGTTAGATCCCCTGTGAATGAAGAGCCGCCGAGTAGAACCGCTCGGCCTGAGCGAGAGGCGTCAGCCGCAAAAACGCGCTCGGTCCATCACCACCGAGGTCGCCTCGCGCGACTGGGTTCTAATTATTGCGGCGCTTCACCTTGTGTTCGTATCGTTGTTGCGGAGCCGCCCCCGGCCTACAGGGTGTCGGTCCTGTGGTGGCCCGGCTTTTATGATTATGCAGACGGGCAATTTGGGCGTGGGCGTCCTCGATATGGGGGGTATCCCAGGCGTTCCGGGTATCACGGGGACTGAAGACGCGCCGTTGTCGGTAGGTTGCGAGGGCATCGTATCGAAGCGGCTTGGCGGCCCTTACCGCTCGGGCCGCTGAGCGCATCGGGTGAAGGTCGGGAATCCTGAAGCGCCAGCAATGAAACGAGAGGCCGAAGAGGATTGGGGCCGCTAAGGGCATGCGTGAGGCGGTGATTGTTGCCCTAGCCTGTTTCCTGATCTTGATTATGGCGCTTGCTTTGGTCGTTCATTTTGTGCCGCAATGATGTGCGGCTTTGAGCGCGTGCCCGTCTGCCGAATAAGGTGTTCCACCATGCTGCGCATTACCGTCTATACGACGCTGGTCGTAATTCTGGTGGTGGGAGCCGCTTCCGCTCAGACGGATAAACAAGGATTGCCGGGATATAGTAATGCTGCGCGCACTGACGCAGAAAAGAAAAACGACAGAGAAACTGATCGCGCCTACCAATCGACGATTAAGGGGCGTCCGGACGCAGAAAAAAAGAATTCTGATCCGTGGGGCGATGTCCGGCCAGCTCCACCAGCGGCGGCCAAGAACAAGCAATAATGGCTAACCCCGCTCGCGCCGCATCGCGTGAAGGTCAAGAATCCGAAGGCGCCCGCCGTCACGCGCGAGGCTGAGGAGGATTGGGGGCGCATTGGAATGAAGAGACGTTCAAAGTCCCGTCGTCAACCGGCAGACCCCAGCCAATCTCGGTCGTAAATTGCCGCTGATTTGACCGCCCGCCGTTTCCCGCCGCCCTGGTCCGTTGAGGAGCAAGACGCCTTGCTTTGTCGTGCGGGATAGCAACGGGCAGGCACTCCCGTACATCTGTTACGAGACTGAGGCAGGTAGGAGGGCGGCAGACCAGGCTGCTCACCGGCGAAACTGCTGCCCGCAGGGCAAGCGGCGGAACGGCGTAACCACGTCGCGCATCGCACATAGGAACGGTGCGGCAGCCTCGTGGTTGCCCCCAAGGGTTACGGTTGGCGAGCCTAGGGAGGTCTCACCTTGATGCGCACAAAGCAAGCTTCGAAGCGAGGGACGCGGAAGAGGGCCGTGACAGCATTGGGAGTTGCCGCGATCTTGTCGCTCGCGAGCGGCACAACCGGAGCAGCCGTTAGTCCGGCAAGCGATAAACCGACAGAAAAAACCGCACCGGTAATTACTCTCGGTGAGGAAGAAATCTCAGATGTCAGCCTGGCAACTTTCTATGTCTTCGACAAAGAAAACGCCGAAGCAAATCATCGCCGTTTACAACTTGCCCAACGCAGAGCCTACCGAGGTTGCAGAAGCTGTGCAGCTTGCGCAACCTGCGGAGGCTGCAGTGGTGGTACAGGCAACGGAGGCTGCGGCGGCGGCGTAGACGGCTACTGACGGCGCCTTCAAAATCGCGCGGCAAGCGACTGCCGGCCGCGTAGCTCATAAATGAAAATGGGCCCCGACATTTGAGCGGGGCCCAAGTTGGTTTTGCGCCTAGCCCACCATCAGTGGCGCCTGCCGAGACGCCGGGAGGAAAAGCGGGAGCAAATCAGCGCGTGCCGCTGAATATCGTGATTCGCGTTCGCGTCAAAGCGATGTCGCGTTGGTATCAGAGCCAATATGCGAGGCTGACGAGTAGAACGCTGCCGAGCGCTATGAACAGAATCTCGGGGGCGCCGCTGATAAGTTTTCGAGCCATGATCGTTCCATGGGGGGAGCGCTCGCGGGGTAGCGAGCGCTCGTGTTTTTGGGGTATCGAAGGGATGTCGAGAACGACTTTAAGGATTGGCCTCTATTTGCTCTCGACAACAGCACCTTATCAGATTTTCTTGCCGGCGCATCTCAAAGCCTAAGAATTGGTTAAAATCTGCGCCGGGCAAGCAAGTGGTGCCGGCCTGGCGACAGTGTGAGCCTACTCTGTCGCGGGGAATACTTGGAAGTTGATGTCCTAGGAGCAGTCACCTTCGTAATCCGACACGGCCGACTCAAAATCATCTTGGTTGGATTGAAGCTGCGAAAACTCGCTGGAGCAGTCATCGTGGCCGTCGCTGCTCGAGATGCAACTACCATATGATCTGAAACTCGCCACGATGCTGCTTCCGGCGTTATCAAACTCCTCAATTGCGCTGCGACAGCTTTCGGTATCGGCTGTGGTCCGTTCGCAGGCCATTACGATTGCTAGGCTGGCGAGACCCGCTACCAAGAAAATGCGCAACATGACTTAGACCCCCGCTATCATAAGCCTTAACGGTAGCGGCGGAACGCTGTTGGGTCCAAGTTGGGTTCGGGCCGGTCGAAGTTGCCGGGATGTTCATGGTCGATATATCAATAAGTGCTTGTTTTAATTGACATGGAAGGGTGGCCGAGTGGTTTAAGGCACCGGTCTTGAAA
>JBAQBC010000390.1:0-9834 GCA_049286035.1 Xanthobacteraceae bacterium | reverse complement strand
CCAGAACAGGGTCTGATCATTTGGTTCGAGGTGATAGTAGGCCGAGCCGAAACCAGTCAGAAAAATGCCGAGGAAGAGCAGCATGGTTGCCGGAGAACGACCAAATTGCCAAAGCCCTGCGGCACCGATACCGATGAAGGGAATATTCGAGACCACGTTCCAGAAATGGGGTATGCCGAAAAGCGTGCGCTGATCGGCGAAGTCGTGATAATTCTGATTCTGAACAATCGGCGGCAGCAAAAATAGTCCGAGGATCGACGCAAGCATAAAAACGAGAAGACCAAGTACGCGGGGACTCATTTGCGCAGAATAGCACAAGCCGCTGACCAAGTCCGCAAACGTGCACTACAGGTTTTTTCGTTCACTCAACGACTAATCGTTGGCAGTGAGACGCGAATACGCTCTGAAAAATCGGGCGCGTCATCGGCCGCTTGGGCGGCCTCGTTGATCCGGGAGCGCCGCCTCAATTCATCAAATGGCAGTGTCGTATCCACCCGACCCGAATGGTAGAGATAGCCATCGATCATGCCGTTGAGCAGATGACGAATGTCGAACCGGCCGGCGCGGCCGGCGGCATTTGCGTAACGGATGATGTTGATCGTACAGCTGTTGCTCAACAGGTGGTAGAACTCTGGCCGATCGGCTAGTTCGTTGATCCGTTTTAGGTACACCATCAGCAGCTGGCGCACATTGTCGGACGATGAGTTTAGGCGATAAAGATACACCGTCTCTTTGCGATAGTCGGTGCGCACGCGCACAAGGTCACGTTCGTCACCTACCACGTAAATCAACTCGAATTGCTTGAAGAGGGAGGCAACAGGATCAAAGCCTTCGCCAACCTCTGGCCGCGTCTCGATGGAAATACTCAAGGGTGGCGCATTGTCGAAGATGAAGCTGAGGAAAGTATGGCCAACCAACCCCCCAATTAACCCCTTACTCCAGTATGACACGAAAAAATCGAGGGCGGTCAGATGTGACAGCTGTACCTCTCGCTCCTCCCAGCGCACCGTGAAATCATTCACGCTTCGGTATTCGAAGTTTCGGACACCGGTTATACGGACGCGGTCACCATCAATCATCGCCCGTGGCATTACGGCGACTTCCGGGCGCCAAGGTCGATCGTGAGAGGGAGAAATGGATAGAAACCAGGCGACCACGCCGAGAAACAGTACGACGAAGACCACGAACGCGCGCCGATTGCGCGACAGCCAAAGCAGCCATGTCGCGACTACGACGAAGACCATCGCCAAGGCGAGGCGCAATCCAGCCGGCGGCAGATTGGAATAGTAGATTGCCAGGGTCGCCCATGCGATGAGCAAGGCCCGGAACAGAAACCATATTCCCCTGATCGGCCAGTTGAGAACTTTGGACAAGAAGCCGCCGCTCCAGTTATCCCGATTGCGGAATGTGTTGAACTTGATCCGCTTCGGTTCGGTGATCGAATAGAATACCGGTAGGATCCGCCCTTTGAGCTTATTATCCGAATTTCGGAAAGGCGGCAGGGCTAAATCACAACCCAGCGTACAGCCGACCAGCGCGGAATAGCGTCAGGACTGGCAGAGGCCACAAGACAACACGGAGCCAATGCAAAGTCCGATAGCGGGCGTTAGTCATCGTTTGCGCGCTCTCTTCTTGCACACCGACAATATTGCAGCACGCCCCTAGAGATCCTGCCTGAGCCGGATTAACGTGAGCGAGCCGAGGTATATGCCATGCGGCCAATACATTACCCAACAATCATTGTCTTAGCGATAATCTTGGGGGTAACTGCTGAGGCATTCATAATAAGCAATCATGGAGCCAACCCCTTTGCCGATTTGTCCCGCTTGATTGTTGGGTCTATTGTGTGGGTGATCTTGATTGTGATCGCTCTGCTGCTGGTGTTTTTTATGTACATCAGAATGTCCAATAGATAAGGCGGGCCTGGTAGAGAAGCGTTTCGAGCGGCGACCACAAGCATGTTCCCAAAATTGAACTAACAAACAGAAAGGCCGCCAACTCGGCGCCCCTTCCATCTTCATCCGCTTTATTGCTCAGACGACCGCCTGCGCCTTCCGCTTCCTGCGCCAGCCGAGCAGGTCCTAAGCCGCCGATACCGGTGGCTAATGGTGCAAGTGTAAGCTACATTGTCGCTGGCTTTTCCTAGAGAACGCCGGGAGGAGAAGTATGAAGAAATTTGCCGTGTTGCTAACCGTGATTTTCGTGTCCGCCGGATCGGCTCAGGCAAGGATCAGCTCCTCCCGCACCTTCGCACACTTCCCCACTTGCACCGACGGCTTAGTCAAAAAAATCTGCGTATGCCGCAGCGTGGCAAATCCCCTCGGACCACCTCATCAGCTTTGTCGGTCTGGCTGGTATTGCCACACCTTCGACGGCGCGTGCCGACAGTAACTACGCCCACGTTTCACTAAAGCGACCGCCTGCGCCTTTCGCTTCCTACGCCGGCCAAGCGGACCTAAACCGCCATCCCGGTGGCGGTCGAGCAGCTCCACCATAATCTAATCGATCTTGCCCGGTGTGTGCGGGAATGGGCCAGAAGTGTCGGAGCAAAAACCACGGCATGAACTTGTACCTGCCGGATAGAACGTAATTCTTCTTGTGCTGTATTCGTCGCGATTCGACGATGAATGCATTTGGATTGTCAGCGAAGTTGCAAGTTAAAGTCGAATTTAGTCGGCGTCGCCCGGCGCCAAACTTCACAATGGCTGTGAGCACGCGGGCTCGATAATCAGTTGAAATACGGAATGAACGCAAAAAAGCGGGGTCAATGTCTGGGCCCGAGACTTGGATCGATATGGTTAGTGCTTCAGCGGCGAGGGCCCAAGCAAGGGCTTATATTTTTGACTAAGATCAAAGTACCCAATTCGCCGAAATGTTGAGCTTGCCGGCAAATTGAGGTCTGCCATGCGTTCAGCGATCCTGATTTTCCTTGCCGGTCTCGCCTTTGCGACGACGCCGGCGCGCGCTCAAAGCGCGTGGCTTGAGCGGGATATGGTTAGGGCGGTTTGCAGCCGCGAGGCGGCACCAGCCGCCAGCGAGCGCCTGGCGGGCCGGCTTGATCTCACCGATGTCCAAAAATCGGCGCTGAAAGATATGACCGACGCTTTTGCGTCTGCTAACGCCTCTGCGAAGAAGTCGCTGTGCATCGACAAGCCGGATCTTTCTGCGACGCCGGGCCGAATGGCGTTCGCCGAAAGGATGGCGGAGATCAGGCTTGCCGGCCTGAAGGCAGTCGAGCCGAAGCTCCAGGCGTTTTATGACACCTTGGACGCGAGGCAGAAGAGAGCGTTCGACACTGGCGGGCGCATCGGCGGCATATTCAACTGGTGGGGTAAGAGATAAAGGGCCCGACAATCTTGGCCAGGCTGCTCCCCGACTCGCGCGGCGGGAAAACGCACAGCGGATCGCAACTGAGGCGCGCAAAGGAGAATCGCAATGTTCTTCTTTCAGGAAGGCTTCACCTATCGAAATTTTCTGATGGACGTCCTAGGCATATTCTTCTTCATCGTGTGGTTCTGGCTGTTGATTACCGTGTTTGCCGATCTGTTCCGTCGCCATGACATTTCTGGTTGGATCAAGGCCATCTGGGTAATAGCATTAATTCTCTTTTCATACATTGCCATCCTTGCATATTTGATCTTTCAGGGAAGAGGCATGGCAGAGCGCAACGTGCAGCAGGCTCAGCAGGCGCGTGATGAGCTTAGGCGCGTGGTTGGTTTCAGCGTCGCAGAGGAAATTCAAAAGCTCGACGGACTAAAAAAAGCGGGATCGATCAGCGACGCCGAATTTGCAAGACTGCGTGCCCGGATCGTCCAGTAAGGATGCGGGGCCTTCGCAGGGAAAGGCAGACACGCTCAAATACGTCTAAAACCCAGAAGCTGACCGCTCTCCACGCCTTGGAAGGTGGCTATGTATAAGCGCATTTTGGTGGCGATTGACGGCAGCGCTACCTCTGACCTTGCGCTGCGAGAAGCCATAGGGCTGGCAAAAGATCAAAATGCGATGCTTCGACTCCTTCATGTAGTTGATGTTACACCACCAGCCTACATGACGATCGGGACCGCTTCTGCGATCGCCGTACATTTTCCGCTCGCTGAATACCAAAAAGCATTGCAGGAGGCGGTAGAAAAGCTACTCACAACTCGCGCGACCACTGCGCGTGAGGCCGGAGTCAATGTCGATACAAAATTGATTACAGTCGGAATGCTTGGGGAACGCATTTATGAGGCGATTGAGGAGCAATCAAAACAGTGGCCTGCAAATCTCGTCGTGGTCGGAACCGAGGGGCGCCGGGGGTTTCAGCGTCTGATGATCGGCAGTGTAGCCGAAGGCTTGGTCCGGATTTCAACCAAACCAGTACTACTCATTCGCGGCACGTAACAACACGTCGCCTGGCGTCTGGTTCTGGATCGAGGCTGAAAGCTCGTGTTAGATTGAATGAGGTTTAGCGAAAAATATTCACGTTCCGTTTGCGCGCGAGCCGGCGTGTAAGCCGAGTCGACAGGGAGGAACGATGCCGTCCAGGCGATCATTTCTTCATCTCGGGTCAGTCGTTACTGCTACGCTCGCCGTCTCGTCCGCCTCGGCTGCGCCCGCGTATTTTGGGTCGCCCAGAGGGGGCGGGACCGTGACCGCGCGCGACGATGCGGCCGGTAAATTCACCGCTGTGCGCAGGGGCCGGGCCAGGACATACCACGTCACCGACAAGACCCGGTTCGTGGTCGGTGGGGCGCAAGGTTCGTGGCGGGATGTCAGGGTCGGCACGGTGGTGCAAGTGAGGTGGCATCGTGCGGGCAGTCAGCGCGTGGCCGACATCGTCGGCATTAGGGCGAGCCGGGAATTATGAAGCACCGCGGAGTTGGGCCGAGCGGGCCTATCACAAACTCATCTATTACAACAAAATTGACAAAGGCGGGCACTATGCGGCCTGGGAACAGCCGCAACGCTTTTCAGAAGAGGTGCGCACGGGCTTCAGACCACTGCGCACTTAGTGCCAGGGTCTTGCTCTCGGATGGAATGTCCGCTTTTGGCACAAAGCGGAAATGAGACCGTCGCCAAATTTGCCTAACGGAGCGCAGGCATGAGCGTGGCAACGAACGCGAACAAGGAGAGCGTCGCCGAGGCGTGGCACGCAATATCTGCCGACGAAGTTGTGAAGCGGCTCGCCACCAACAGCGAGAAGGGGCTCGATGCGACCGAAGCTTCAACGCGGCTCCAAAAGTATGGCCCAAACCGCCTGCCAGAGGGCAAGAAGCGGAGGCCGCTCATGCGGTTTCTCGCTCAGTTCAACAACATCCTGGTCTATGTTCTTCTCGGCGCTGGGTTCACCAAGTTGATGCTGAACCTCTGGGTCGACGCCGCGATCATCTTCGGTGTGGTTGTTCTCAACGCGCTGCTCGGCTTTGTCCAGGAGGGCAAGGCAGAGCAGGCGCTGGATTCGATCCGCAACATGTTATCGGCCGAGGCACGGGTAGCGCGTGGCGGCGAGACGCGCATGATTCCTGCCGATCAGCTCGTTCCGGGAGATGTCGTGATCCTCGAGTCTGGCGACAAGATCCCGGCAGATCTGCGGCTCATCGACACCAAGAACCTGCGCACCGAAGAGGCGGCGCTCACCGGGGAGTCGGTGCCGGCTGATAAGGGGATCGATGTGGTGCTTGCGAACGCCACGGTCGGCGACCGGGAAAACATGGCGTTCTCCGGAACGATGGTCGTATCCGGCCGCGCCACCGGTGTCGTCGTCGCCACCGGTAGCGAGACCGAGCTCGGCCGTATCAATCAGCTGCTCGCCAGCGTCAGCCCGCTCGAGACTCCGCTCCTGCGCCAGATCAAGACGTTCGGCTACGTCATCACCGCAGCCATCGCGGTGATCAGCGTGCTGATCTTCGCCTACGGAAAATGGGTGAAGGGCATGGACTTCGTCGAGCTGTTTCAGGCGGTCGTCGGCATCGCCGTATCGGTGATCCCGGAAGGGCTGCCTGCGCTCATCACGATCACGCTAGCCATCGGTGTCCAACGCATGGCGCAGCGCAACGCGATAATTCGGCGTCTGCCCGCGGTTGAGACGCTCGGTTCGGTATCGCGGATCTGCTCGGACAAAACGGGCACTCTTACTTTGATGGAGATGATGGTGGTGTCTGCCGTCACCGCCGAGTCCGCGTATCAAATCACTGGCGACGGTTATGCGCCGGAGGGCGAGGTCAAGAAGGACGGAAAGCCCGCAGATAAGGACCCCGTACTCGCCCTCATGGGCCGCGTCTCCATGCTCTGCAACGACGCCGAGCTCTTTCAGCAAGAAGGGTCGTGGAAAGTGGAGGGCGATCCAACCGAGGGCGCACTTTATCCGTTCGCGAGCAAACTCGGCATGGATCGAGCCACCGAGCTAGCCGCGTCGCCGCGGATCGATGCCATCCCATTCGAATCGGAGCACAAATTCATGGCGACGCTTCACAAGTCTGCCGCGGGCAAAGAGACTCTACTCGTCAAGGGCGCTCCGGAAGTCATTCTCGAAAACTGCGATCGCCAGCAGATCGCCAGCGGCCAGGCAACTTCGCTCGACCGCGCACATTTCATGCAAGCCTCGGACCGGCTCGCTGCCCAAGGCGAGCGCGTTCTGGCGCTAGCATGGCTAGAGACTCCGACCATCAAGGCCGGCAGTCTCGGCCCGGCCGACCTGCCCAAAACCCTTGTCCTACTCGGCCTGATCGGTCTTCTCGACCCGCCACGCAAGGAAGCTATCGAAGCCGTCAAGGAGTGCCATGGCGGCGGCATCCGCGTCACGATGATCACGGGCGATCACAAGATCACCGCTGCGGCCATCGCCAAGATGCTCGGTATCGGCGATGGCAACACGGCAATCACCGGAGGCGAGATCGAGGACATGGACACTGCCATGCTGCAGGAGCGCGTTCGCGACGTCGATGTATTCGCGCGAGCGAGCCCCGAGCACAAGCTTCGCCTGGTCAAGGCAATTCAGGCTAACAGGCAGATCGTAGCGATGACGGGTGACGGCGTGAACGACGCGCCTTCACTCAAGAAGGCTGATATCGGCGTTGCCATGGGCATCAAGGGCACTGAGGTCACCAAGGAGGCTGCCGGAATGATACTGGCCGACGACAACTTCGCCTCGATCACTGCGGCCGTGAAGGAGGGTCGCACGGTTTATAACAACATTGAAAAGGCCATGCTTTTCATGTTGCCCACCAACGTCGCTCAGGCCTTGGTCATTGCAGTGGCGATCTTCTTTGGCTTCACCATGCCGATCACGGCGCCGCAGGTCCTGTGGGTCAATATGGTCACCTCCGTTGCGCTGGGGCTTGTAATCTCCTTCGAGCCGCATGAGGTCGACGTGATGAGTCGGCCCCCGCGCGCGGTCAGCCGCCCGATCGTGACTGGCTTTGGAGTTTGGCGCATCGTCTTCGTCGGCTTAGCGCTCCTCGTCTACACGCTGTTGGCGTTCTTCTGGATGAAGTCCCACGGCGCGTCGGACGCGCTCGCCCGGACGGTCGCGGTCAACGCTATTACGATCGGCCAGGTGTTCTACCTGCTGAACAGCCGCTATCTCTTGGACTCGTCTTTCTCCCTGACGGCGCACATGGGAAATAAGTACCTGCCACTCGGCATCGGTGCGGTCGTGATCCTGCAGCTGCTGTTCACCTATGCGCCACCGTTCCAAGCGATGTTTGGTAATGAAGCCATTCCGCTCTGGGTCTGGCCCTGGCTGCTTGCGGGCGGTCTCTTGTTCTTTGCTGTAGTGGAGGCGGAGAAGTTCGTCATCCGCTCATCTGATACGCTGCGGAACGCCGTTACTGCGGTGGAAGCCGGGACGTGATGCTATTCACCTCGACCGACAAGATGCGCCGCGGAGCGCCACGCGTGATACGCCAGCGCCTGCAGGCTCCTCAGGGTGTCGACGCGAACCATCGCTGCATCAGCAGACAGCGTTCCATTCGCGACCGCGCCCAGCGTCTCGCTGCGGCAATTGCGCTGCAGTTCCTCCAGCTCTATGGGTCTACGCTCAAGCTGAATAAGAGCCTCCGCGGTCGAGACCGTGGCTGGGTTGGACGCGGCGTCGGGTAAGGCGGGCGCTGCCCGCGCCGATTGGACGATATCGTGCGGCGCTGCAACTTCGCCTGCAACGAAGCCTGCGCTTCGCATCGCCTCCGCGCATAGTTGTCCGGCACGCGCGTTGTCCGGCCCGCCGTTTGATCGTCTCAAAATCGATTCCCCCACTTGCTACTTCCGCCAACCGAGAGGCTTTCTACTTTTCGTGACTGAGGGCCGCCCGCATGGTTCGCAATTCCTTCTTCTTCGCCGCGTCAACCGTCGGGTAAGCGAGGTCGAGCCTCTCCACCGCTTCCACGATGGCCGCGGCGACCAGGAGCCGGGTAAACCATTTGTTGTCAGCCGGCACCACGTACCATGGTGCGCGTTTCGATGCCGTAGCCCGAATTGCCTCCTCGAACGCGTGCATGTAGTCGCCCCAGAACTTGCGCTCGTGCACGTCGGAGGGCGAGAATTTCCAATGTTTGTCTGGCTTGTTGAGGCGATCCATAAAGCGCTTCTTCTGCTCCTTGCGCGATAAGTTCAGAAAAAACTTGAGAATGATCGTCCCCTGCCGAGTGAGGTAATCCTCAAAATGTGCAATGTCGAAGAGCCGCTCGTCCCAGATGCGCTTGCTCACGAGCGAGGACGGCAGCTTCTGTCCCTCCAAAATATGCGGATGCACGCGCACAACGAGGACCTCCTCATAGTAGGATCGGTTGAAGATCCCGATCCGTCCCCGCTCCGGCAAGCACTTAGCGTAGCGCCACATAAAGTCGTGGTTGAGGTCCTCCGACGAGGGCTGCTTAAACGAAAAAACCTGGCAGCCCTGTGGATTTACTCCAGACATGACGTGCTTGATGGTGCCGTCCTTGCCGGCCGCGTCCATCGCCTGGAATACGAGCAGCAGCGACCAGCGACTTTGCGCATAGAGCATGTCTTGCTCCTCTGCGAGCCACTCGGTGCCGCGTTGCAGGAGATCGGCCGCCTCACCCTTGTCCAGGCGCAGGCCGCATGTGTCATTCGGATCGAAGTCCTTCAGTCGGAAATCCTTGCCTTTCGTGATGCGGAACGGACGGACGTATTTCTCGATGCGATCGAGAATCTCTTTTCTTGCCATGGCGCAACCTCCCTTTCGCCGGTGCCCAGTATCCTGGTGCATGTCTTCACGATATTCATTTTTACTGTCTGGTTCTGGTTGAATCGTGCGGTGGACAAGAATTTATGCGCGCACCGTCCCATTGGGCGCGGCTATGCTCGCGGGGAGCGCGGTCGCACTGATGGTTCTGGGGTATCTCGCGATTTATCTGCTGATCTTTTTGCCGCGCGGCATGGTTTAGCGCAACCATGAGCGTTAAAGCTGACCGCGCAGATCAGTTTATGCTGCACTGCATGAGTCCGCTTTTGGCCCATCGCGTCATTTCGCGGCAACGCACCATTTCGGTCGCTTTCGGAGCGAAGCGGACATTGAGCCGGATTTATGAGTACACGGCGTAGTATCGAACCCATAGAACCGCAGAACGGCGATGATCAATCGCCGCGGCGACGTTCAGGGGCACATTCAATAGCCAAGTCGAGCAGCGCTTCGGCTTTATTGAGGTAGGCGCTGGTAAACCCGGCATCGAACCGCGATAGAGCCTGAACTCCATCCATGGTGGCCATGGCTCTCGCGACGTCGGGTACGGTGACGCCGGACAGTTTCGCGTCCTGCAGAAGTTTGGCCCGCCTGAATTGGATGCGCTTGGTGGAGATAGTTGGATTAGAATTGCCGCCAGTTTTTCACACGATATC
>JBAQBC010000389.1:0-2187 GCA_049286035.1 Xanthobacteraceae bacterium | reverse complement strand
GGCAGGCACCGAAACTTCAGCGTCATTCGATTGGCCTGGTCCATAGCTCATTTCCTCGCAAGACGCGTCAAATACCGTCGCACCGCGATTCTAAAGCTGCATTAAATTTATGACTTCTCTGTGCTCCAATTTTCTCCTCCAATCAACCGTTGACGGGTCAGGCGTCGGTTTTTGACACCTGGACAAAATGATATTCGAACGTGTTCGAGTAAGCTTAAAAAGCCCGTCCGCGCGGGCAAGCCGCGCTTTCTCAATCGCGCCGGATGTGATGCTTAGAATGCCGCTTGAGCGGTCCGGCGACTCCCCGAGCCGACCCCGGACCTGAACTCTGACCCCACAGGTTCAGATTGCAAAAGCCACGGTTGCCGGCGATTACATTCGGCACGCATTCCTCGACCGTGCGATAGCGGCAATCCCAAGAGACGTCGCCCATGCCGAGATTTATCACCGCGCACCACGGCGCGTCGCCCGAGGCATGACCCACAGAAGCGGCAAATATCGAGCCCACCGCCAGGCTGGCGGCGACAATCGCAAATTTGATTGCCGTGCCGATTATTTTACATCTTTCTGGGATTTGCGGCCCTGAACCGCGCCAGATGTCGTGTTTATCGGACTCTTATCCGGAACAGAGGCAGTAGCCGGAGGGGGTGAATAGTAGGGGTTCGGACTGCAGTGACCGCGATTGCCGGCGAGCACGTTCGGCACGCATTCCTGAACCGTCTCATATTGGCAGTCCCACTGCCCGTCACCGTCTCCGACCTCCGTGATCGCGCACCACGGTGCGTCGCCCGATGCGCGCGCCGCGGGCTGGCCAAAGATCGAGCCTAACGCGAAGGCGGCGGTAATAATCGTAAGTCTCATGACGGTTTTCATCGCAGTGCTTACTCCTCGAATTTGCCGGTTCGATCTATGTCGCCGCGGCGGTAAAGGCAACGTAACGAAACCCGGATCGTTTGCGACCGCCGACTATTCCTTAAAAAAGCGACCCGCGCCGCAATCAGGCGCGTCGATCGTGTGGCTGACGCCGGGCGCGCTCCGCTTTTCGGCAAGATTTTGTTGTGCTTCGGGCCGCGGCGTGGCGTGTATCGGCGATTAACACAAACTAGGCAATCCTGGTCGCCTCAACTATGTTGCCGGACCCGGCGGCAATGCAGGAGTGAGGTGGCCCCATGACTTCTCTGCGTATGATCACTTGTCTGCAAATAACCACGTGCCTGCGAATAACCGCGGTCGCGTTATGTGTTTCGGCGGCAGCTTTGATGACCATAAGTTCTAGCAAGACGGCCGCAGCAGCCAAGGCTCTCGGCGCCTGGTACACGGGCGACAAAGAAAGTCAGGTGCGGATTGTTAATTGCGGCGGAGCGCTATGCGGAACGCTCGTTTGGCTCAAGGAGCCCAATGATCCGGCCACCGGTCGGCCGAAAACCGACAAGCACAACGCTGATGCGAGCAAACAGAATCGGCCGCTATTGGGCGCGCCGATCGTGCTCGCAATGAAACCGAACGGGCCCGGCCAATGGAACGGCGAGGTTTATAATGCCGAGGACGGCAAGACCTATAGCGGTTCGTTCACTCTCACTGGCCCCGACACTGCCGACCTCAAGGGCTGCGTGCTCAGCATCCTCTGCAAGTCGCAAACCTGGACGCGCGTGCACTGACGGTGACATTCGTCTGGCGGCCGTTGGCGAAACTCAGCGCGCGCGTTGTCCAAACAGGACCGCGCGGACCTTTGGGTCGCGCATGTCGACCGCCGACGCCGCCGGGATTCGGATTGCAAAGGCGCGCTTGACCGCATCGCGGGCACGAATGGTTTCGAACCAGCGCTTGACGTGCGGGAACTGCGCCAGATCTTGGCCCTGCCGCTCGGCAAGCCGCACCCAGCCGACGCAAGCGATATCGGCAATCGAATAGCGACCGGCCAGAAATTCATGATTGGCCAGTCTTGAATTCATGATGCCGTAAAGCCGGTTGACCTCGTCCGTGTAGCGCGCGATCGCATAAGCGATCTGGCGCGGCGCGTAGCGGCGGAAATGAACGGCTTGCCCGGCCATCGGACCCAGTCCGCTCATTTGCCAGAACAGCCATTCCTCGACCGCGACTCGCGTGCGCTCGTCCTTCGGATAAAATTTTCCGCTCTTGCGGCCGAGATATTGCAGGATCGCGCCGGAGTCGAACACCGAAATCCGC
>JBAQBC010000388.1:0-1807 GCA_049286035.1 Xanthobacteraceae bacterium | reverse complement strand
CGAACAACGGCGCTACACCGCTTTATCCTTTCGACATCGCGGTCGCACGCGTCAAGGCTGCGCGCGCGGCGATCGATCGCGCCGGCGGCGATGTCGTGTTCACGGCGCGGGCCGAGGGTTTCATCCGCGGCGTTCCCGATCTCGACGACGTCATTCACCGGCTTCGCGCCTATAAGGACGCCGGCGCCGACTGTCTCTACGCCCCCGGTATCAAAACGCGCGAGCAGATCGAGGCCGTGGTGCAGGCTGTTGCGCCGAAGCCGATCAATTTTCTCAACAGCGGTGCATTCGGCTTTACGGTCAATGATCTTGCCGGCATGGGCGTGCGCCGCATCAGCGTCGGCGGTTCGCTGGCGCGGGTCGCCATGCACGCCTTCATTCGCGTTGCGACCGAAATCGCGCGCGACGGCAAATTTGACGGCTTCGCCGGCTTGATCAGCAATCCCGAACTAAACCAATTCTTCAACGCCGATCGGAAAAAGGGCGGGTCGCCGTGACTGCGTCCGAACCGCACCCGAAGACTGGCCAGCCGATTGGGCTGCCGGTCGAGAAAACCGGGGCCGCGCCGCGTCCCGGACCGGTCACGTTGAAAGGACGTTACGGCCGCTTGGAAAAACTGCGGCCCGAACACTGGTCCGATCTGTGGGCGGTGTTCGCCGGGCACGATCGTGTTTGGACCTACATTTCCACCGACGGCCCATTTGTCGATGCGTCTGAGTTCGCCCCGTTCATTGCGATGCGCGCGGCGGCCGACGATCCCTATGCCTATGCAATCATCGATGCGCAGGATCGTGCCGTCGGCTTGGTCACGTTTTTGCGTATTACCCCGCAGAATCGCGTGATCGAAGTCGGCCACGTGCTTTATTCGCCGACCTTGCAGCGCACCCCGCTCGGCACCGAAACCCAGTATCTGCTGGCGCGTTATGTGTTCGAGACGCTCGGCTATCGCCGCTACGAATGGAAATGCGACGCTCTCAATGCAGCGTCGCGGCGGGCGGCGCTGCGCTACGGCTTCGTCTATGAGGGCACGTTCCGCCAACACGTGATCGCCAAGGGCCGCAATCGCGACGTCGCCTGGTTCTCCATGCTCGACAGCGAATGGCCAGTGCGTAAGCGCAACTTCGAACACTGGCTGAACCCTGAGAATTTCGACGCGCAAGGCGTGCAAAAAGTAAGCCTCGCGGCATTGAATGCCACCGCAGGAGGACAGGATGAGCAACAGGCTCCAAGGTAAGGTGGCGCTGGTTACCGCGGCGGGGCAGGGCATCGGCCGCGCCATCGCCGAGGCCTTCGCCAATGAGGGCGGCAAGGTCATCGCCACCGATGTGGCGGAAGACAAGGTCCGCGATCTTAAAGCGGCGAAGCGCATCAAGCTGGATGTGCGCGCGCAAGACAATGTCGACGCCGTTGCCAAGATGGTGGGAAGCGAATTCGGCGCGTTGGATGTCCTGGTGAACTGCGCCGGCTACGTGCACAACGGCAGCATTCTCGGGTGCGGCGATCGGGACTGGGATTTTTCCTTCGATCTCAACGTCAAATCCATGCACCGCACCATCAAAGCCTTCCTTCCCGGCATGCTGGAGAAGAAGTCGGGCTCAATCGTGAACATTTCGTCGGCGGTGTCGTCGATCCGCGGCGTTCCCAATCGCTACGTCTACGGCGCCACCAAAGCAGCGGTGATCGGGCTCACCAAGGCGGTCGCCGCGGATTTCATCAATCAAGGCATCCGCTGCAACGCTATTTGTCCCGGCACCGTCGAGTCGCCGTCGCTGGAAGAGCGCATCGCGACTTTATCGAAGGAGACCGG
>JBAQBC010000387.1:0-2857 GCA_049286035.1 Xanthobacteraceae bacterium | reverse complement strand
TCTTCCTGCATCTCGGCAGCGGCCCCGACAGCACGAATAATATTTTGGCCCTCGCCTTTGGCGTGCTGATCGTCTTTCTGGTCATCACTGGCTCGGTCTGGATCATCGCCAACCTCAACAGCAATATGATGCCGATGCCCAACTGATGAATTTGCCGGTGCAGCATTCCCAAGCGCCCCAAATTTCCGAAATGCTGGTGTGACATGACGGCAAGCTCCCGCGTAGACCACAGCTATCGCCAAGTAAGCGCAAATATGTGCAAGACACCGTAATAGATTTTCGTGCTTGCTGACGTCAGGCGGCGCCGGTGGTCGCTTACGTAGCCGCCCCGGAGACGATCCTCGCACACGCGAATGCGCGCTTGCGCAAATAACGCCGAGGCCTCGGTTCGTACCCCGCAAGCAGCCAGGCCACCGTCGGCGGAGTGATCGCGAACAATGCGGGTGGCGTGCGATGTAGATTACAGCAATGCCTATTAGACGGTCTCGGCGCTGACTAAAACGGGAGATTCCGCGATGAGCAAACGAGTGGCCGACGTATTGGTCGAAACGCTACAGGCAGCCGGCGTAAAGAGGTGTTACGGGATCGTCGGCGACACGCTTAACCGCATCGCCCACGCCATCCATGAGAGCAAGATCGAGTGGGTCCATATGCGCCATGAGGAGGCGGGCGCCTTCGCGGCGAGCGCTGAGGGCCAGTTCACTGGGGAGCTCGTGGCCTGTGCCGGTTCCTGCGGCCCTGGCAGTCTCCACTTCATCAACGGCCTTTATGAGGCCAATCGCAATCGTGCGCCGGTCATCCTGATCGCAACCCAGGTGGTGCGCCAGGACATAGGCTTCAATTCAATCCAGGAGGTCGATTTCGATCAGGTTTACAAGGATTGCAGCGTTTTTTGCGAGATGATCCTGACGCCGGAGCAGGCCCGGCGCAAGACAGTTGCGGCCTGTCAGGCGGCGCTGACGAAGCGTGGCGTCGCGGTGCTGGTTGTGCCGGCGGATATTTCCAATGCCGCCGCGCACGAGGAACGGCCCTATACCGTCCATGCCCGACAGCCGATCATTCGCCCGATTGACGCCGACCTCGACGAAATCGCGGCCATTCTCAACGGGAATGACGCGATCACGATCTATGCCGGCGCCGGCTGCGCCGGTGCGCACGACGAGGTGGTCGCTACTGCCGCGCGGTTGAAAGCGCCAATGGCCCACACCTCTCGCGGCAAAGACTTTGTGACGCACGACAACCCCTACAATGTCGGGATGACCGGGCTCATCGGTGAAGCCGCGGGCTATCATGCTGTCCTCGACTGCGATGTTCTGCTCCAGCTCGGAGCAGATTTTGCGTGGCCGCAATTCTATCCCGACCGGGCCAAGATCGTTCAGATCGACCTCGATCCGACGCATATCGGTCACCGTCATCCCGTCACGTTCGGCGTCGTCGGAGACATCAAGGTGACCCTGGAGGCTCTTTTGCCACGCCTCCGGCAGCATGACGATGGCAGCTTCCTCGCGTCTCACGTGAAGCGCTATCAGAAGATCCAGGAATCGGCGAAAGCGGAAACTGCAGCTCCCGACTCCACCATTTCCGGCACCTACCTGACCAAAGTCATCAACAAATACGCGGCCAAGGACGCGTTGTTTGCTGCGGACGACGGCACCGCGTTGGTTTGGACGCTGCGCCACATTGAGACCTTCGGCAAACGCCGGACCTTCTCCAGCCTGCTGCACGGGACGATGGCGAGCGCGATGCCATCGGCAATCGGGCTGCAAAAGTGCCAGCCCGGCCGGCAGGTAGTCTGCATGGCAGGCGATGGCGGGTTCGCCATGTTGCTCGGCGATCTGTTGACCGTCGTGCAGGAGAAGGTGCCGATCAAGATCGTCGTCTTTAACAACGGCAAGCTTGGATTTATCGATATCGAGCAGAAGTCAGCCGGTTTGATACCGATGTACACGGACCTGAAGAACCCCGACTTCGGCGAGGTCGCGAAGGCGGTGGGGCTTTGGGGGCACAGCGTGGCGAAGGCAGGCGACCTCGAGGGGTCGATCAAGACTTGGCTCGCGCAACCCGGCCCGGCGCTTCTAGATGTGAAAGTGAATCCGATGCAGCTGGTGATGCCGCCCTCGCCCTTCATGGCGCCGGAGGCTGTGATCGGGATGGGGGTCTACACCGCCAAAGCAGTGTTGGAGGGCAAAGGCCGCGACGTTTGGGAGATGATGGTGGAGAATATCCCCTAGCGCACATTTCTAATGATGAAACTGAAAAGGACGCAAGCGCGTGTGACAGAGGTATTGAAGGTCGGCGCCGAAACTTATGAGGGTGAACTGGAGATGGATTCTTTATCGAGACTTTCCCCGATGAGATAACATCTCCTCTGGGTTATCTGCGAAGCGGAATATGCAATGGAAACACCAAGTTCTGATATCCAAACACAAGGTTCCCCCACGGCGCGCACCGCAATGCCAGACGCGCGTACTGAAGATTCGAACGCGCGCGGCAATCAGGTTGGGGGCCTCGGCGTAGCGGGCAAGCACGCATCGTCACGCACCCGGCTTCCCTCGATTATTGTGGGTGCAGTGATCATTGCCCTTGCTGGCCTGTCGATCTGGTATCTGGTGCGGCCGCAACCGCTGTTGGTGCAGGGCGAGGTGGACGCAACGCGGTACGACATCGCGGCGCGCGTCGATGGGCGGGTTGGCGACGTGCCGGTCGAACGGGGCCAGAACGTCGCGGCGGGCGCGGTGCTGGTGCGTATCGACAACCCGGAGACCATCGCCAAGAACGACCAGGCGCTGGCCGCAAGGATTGTTGCCGAGGCGCAGCTTGCCAACGTCAATGTCGGCACCCGACCGGAGGTGATTGC
>JBAQBC010000386.1:0-2119 GCA_049286035.1 Xanthobacteraceae bacterium | reverse complement strand
ATCAATGTGACGGCCCAGGTGACGCCCCAGGTGACGCCCCATGTGACGAACCAGGTGACGCCCTTTGCGGTCATTCAGGTCAAGCCCGGAATCGGCGACGTCATCTGGCATTTGCCGTTCATCCGCGGGATCGCGGCGGCCGCTCCGGGCGGACAGGTAACGTTCTTTGCGCCGCCGACGAGCGCGGCGAAGGATTTGCTCGCCGCGGAGCCGCGCGTCGCGGCCACGGTCTATTTTCAGCATGCCGGATCGGAATTGCAGCGCGGGATTAATCTTGTGCGCCTCGTCGCGTTGTTGCGCCGGCATCGCCTGCAATCGATCTGGATCCTCGACCGGACCATCCGGCCGGCGCTGGCCGCCGCGCTCGCCGGTATTCCTGAACGCATTGGGCTTGGCCTTGGGCCGCAACGCCTGTTCATCAGCAACCGCGGCATCGGCCAGGATCATTTTCACGATCACCCGATCGACTGGCTGCGTGCCTTGATGGCGGCGATGAACGTGCCGCTCTCCTCCACCGAACCGGATTTGCAGGTGCCCGCGCCGGTGCTGAGCTCGATCGCGGAGAAGTTTGCGCAACTCGCCCGGCCCTGGATCGCAGTCGGGATTGGCGCCTCGCATCCCGACAAGGACTGGCCGGACATCACCTGGCGCAACTTTCTGGCCGGCTTGCGGACGCCCGGCACGGTCTTTCTGGTCGGCGGGCCGGCCAACGACGCGCGCGCGGAAAAATTGATCTTCGCTTGCGGTTCACGCCAGATCGTCAATGCTTGCGAATTGCGATTGATCGAAGCGGCGGCGCTCTTGCGCCTTGCCGATCTGTTCGTTGGCCCAAGTTCAGGACCGCTCAATCTTGCCGCCGCCGGAGGCACGCAAGCCTTCGGCCTGTTCGGCTCGACGCCGGTTTTGACCTATTCGAAGTTCATCCACGCCATCGTGCCGGAGGGCGGTCCCTCCCCTGGCGGCATGGCGCGGATTGCACCCGCGCAAGTGCTGGAGCGGATCGCGCCTTACCTGTCGCGGCGGAAAGTAACGGCGTGAAACGCCTGTTGATTCAACGTTGCCATCTAACAGTCATTGCGAGCGAAGCGAAGCAATCCAGAACTTCGAAACTGGATTGCTTCGTCGCTAACGCTCCTCGCAATGACGAGCGACGATAATCAGGTTGGTCTATTTCATATCCGCGGCGACCTGCGCATGGACGATCTTGTCCGGATTGGCCGGCGGCTCGCCGCGCTTGAGTTTGTCGACCACGTCCATGCCGCGCACCACCTCGCCGACTACGGTGTATTTGCCGTTGAGGAAGGAGCCGTCGGCGAACATGATGAAGAACTGGCTGTTCGCTGAATTCGGATCGGACGTGCGCGCCATGCCGACGATACCGCGCGTGTAAGGCACGTTGGAGAACTCCGCCTTGAGCGATGGATATTTTGAGCCGCCGGTGCCGTTGCCGTTTTGGCCGTCGCCGGTTTGCGCCATAAAGCCGTCGATGACGCGATGGAACGGCACATTGTCGTAAAAATGATCGCGCGCGAGCTGCTTCATGCGTTGCGCATGACCGGGCGCGATATCATTGCGCAATTTGATGACGATCCGTCCCTGCGTAGTGTCGAGGACGAGCGTGTTTTGCGGATCAAGCCCGGCTGGAAGCGGCTGAGCGGGTTGAGCAGAAGCTGAGGCTGCACACATGATGGCAAACAGTACGGCAAGAACGCGGGTCATGTCATCTCCCGTCGGTGAGGTTCAGATGATGGGGCGGAAATCGATGAGATTTGCGTCTTAGGTCACTTGTTGACGAATTTTTTCTTCAACCGCGCCGCAACCGGCGCCGGCACGAAGCTTGAAACGTCGCCGCCCATCCCGGCAATCTGCCGGACCAAAGTGGCGGTGATGGGGCGCACCCCCGGCGCGGCCGGCAGGAACACCGTCTGGATCTCCGGTGCCATCGCCGCATTCATGCCGGCCATCTGCATCTCGTAGTCGAAATCGGTGGAGTCGCGCACGCCGCGCACCAGCATGGTCGCGCCGGCGCGCTGGGCCGCGGTGACCACGAGATCGGCAAAGGTGACGGCGGACAGTTCACAGCCCGCAGCACGGGCGAGCGGCGCGCAGACTTCATTGA
>JBAQBC010000385.1:0-5606 GCA_049286035.1 Xanthobacteraceae bacterium | reverse complement strand
CGCCGACCAGCGGCGCGAGCGCCGCGGCCAATCGCTCAATGCGCTCAATGCGCTCGGCTTGCGTCCCCAACTTCTCGTGGAAGACGATGTCGTTGAAGCTTGGCAGACGATCTTCAAGCCTGGTCTTTAAATCGGTGTGGTAGAAAAACCGCGCATCCGACAAACGCGCGCGGATCACGCGCTCGTTACCGGCGACGATGGCCTTGCCGCCGTCTTCGGCCTCGAGATTGGCGACGAGCAGGAACTTGTCGACGAGCTTCGCGTGCGCGGCGTCGCGCAGCACGAAGCATTTCTGGTTGTTGCGGATGGTGGCGCGGATGACTTCTTCCGGAATCTGCAGGAACGACTCGTCGAAGGCGCCCATCAAAACCACCGGCCATTCGACGAGGCCGGCGGTTTCGGCAAGAAGCCCCTCGTCCTCGACGAGCTCAAGCCCTTGCGCGAAGGCAAGCTGCTTCGCCTCGGTGAGGATGATGCTGCGCCGCCGCTCGGCGTCGAGCACCACCTTCGCCTTGTCGAGCTTGGCGGTGTAATCAGCGAGCCGGCGCACCGCGAAAGTGTCCGGCGCGAGGAAGCGATGACCGCGCGTGAGGTTGCCGGCGGCGATGCCGTCGACCGTGAACGGCACGATGTCGGGCTCCTCGGTTTCCGGCCCGAAGGTGGCGAGGATCGAATGCAGCGGCCGCACCCAATTGAGGGCGCCGGGATTTTTGGATTGCGCGCCCCAGCGCATCGACTTCGGCCAGGGAAAAGTCTTGATTACTTCGGGCAAGATTTCGCTGATCACTTCGAGCGCCGGGCGGCCGGGCTTCTCGATCACCGCAACGTAGAAATCACCCTTTTTGTCCGGCTGCACTTTTGCGTCAGCGAGCGATTTCAGTCCGGCGGCTTTGAGAAAGCCGGCGACGGCCTGCTCCGGCGCGCCGACGCGCGGACCTTTCTTCTCCTCGCGCCGGTCGGGCTGGCGCACCGGCACGCCTTGCACCGCAAGCGTAAGGCGCCGCGGGGTTACGAAAGCCTTGGCGCCGTCATAAGCCAAGCCCGCCTCGACCAGGCGATCGGTGACCGCCTTGCGCAAATCCTCCGCCGCCCGCGCCTGCATGCGGGCGGGAATTTCTTCGGAGAAAAGTTCGAACAACAGATCAGGCATCGGATGAGTTCATCAAAGTCTTTTATGACTGCCGTCGCACA
The DNA here is from genome assembly GCA_049286035.1 of Xanthobacteraceae bacterium. Classification (GTDB taxonomy): domain Bacteria; phylum Pseudomonadota; class Alphaproteobacteria; order Rhizobiales; family Xanthobacteraceae; genus BOG-931. Next base: position 4,415 of record JBAQBC010000385.1, on the reverse strand, counting down.
TCGGTTTTTTGGCCGAGCGTTTGCAAGCGCAGAACCAGGCTTCCTCGGCCGCCGCGGGCTTGTATTCGACCGGACTGAAAGCGGTACCCTTGTGCGAGCCGTCGCAAAACGGCTGCGACTTGGAACGCCCGCAGGCGCACCACCAATAGCTCTTGCCGCCTTCCAGCATGATCGGGATCGGCCGCCGGCCGCCAATTTCGGGCATTGTGCCGTCATCACTCATGCGTTGTTTCCTCCCCCTTCGGTTGCGAGCCATGCTTCCCCGCAAGCCTTGGCAAGTTCGCGCACCCGCAGAATGTAGCTCTGCCGTTCGGTCACCGAAATCACGCCGCGCGCGTCGAGCAGATTAAAGATGTGGCTCGCCTTGATGCACTGATCGTAAGCCGGCAGCGCCATCAGATGCAGCGCGCGATTGCTGGTGCGCTCGCCGTCGCCGGCCCAGCCGGCTTCGAGATATTTGCGGCAGGCTGCTTCCGCCATGCGGAATTGCTCGAACAACATCTCGGTGTCGGCATATTCGAAGTTGTGCCGCGAATATTCCTGTTCCGCCTGCAAGAACACGTCGCCGTAGGTCACCTTCTGCGCGCCGTCGCGGCCGTTGAAGTTGAGCTCGAAAACGTTCTCGACCCCCTGCACGTACATCGCCAGCCGTTCGAGGCCGTAGGTCAACTCGCCCGAGACCGGCGCGCATTCAAAGCCGGCGACCTGCTGGAAATAGGTAAATTGCGACACTTCCATGCCGTCGCACCAGCATTCCCAGCCGAGACCCCAGGCCCCGAGCGTCGGGCTCTCCCAGTCGTCCTCGACGAAGCGGATGTCGTGGAGTTTCGGATCGATGCCGATGGCGTAAAGCGATTTGAGATAAAGCTCCTGCAAATTCTCCGGCGACGGCTTGAGGATGACTTGGAGCTGATAATAGTGCTGGAGACGGTTGGGGTTCTCGCCATAGCGGCCATCTTTCGGCCGGCGCGACGGCTGCACGTAGGCTGCATTCCAGGTTCTCGGCCCGAGCGCCCGCAATGTCGTCGCCGGATGAAAGGTGCCGGCGCCCACTTCCATGTCATAGGGCTGCAGAATGATGCAGCCCCAATCGGCCCAATAGCGCTGCAGCGCCAGAATGAGGCCCTGGAATGACCGCTCTGGCCGCATGTAAAGCGGCAGATTTTCGCTTCCCGTCTGCGTCATCAGCCCCGTTCTTGGTGAAGGCAGCCGCGAGGTCAAGCCGCTCGCAGCATGATCCCGAAAAGTGGACACCGGTTTTCGGATAAGATCATGCTTGAAAAACCCATCATCGGCTCGCAATCGAGACGTGATAGCCGATTCCTGATACCAGATCGCGGGTTTGGCTGCCCCGGATGGAGGCTTAAGGTGGGCAAAATTCGCAATCTCGCGGTCACCGCGGCGGCGGTGGCGCTGGTCACGGCTGCGCTTGTCGGCCTGGGATGGCCGGCGCAGGCGCAGGATTATCCGAGCCGGCCGATTCGCGTCCTGATCGCGTTTCCGCCGGGCGGACCGACCGATTTCGTCGGCCGGCTCCTCGCCGACAAAATGTCGGCGCTACTCGGCCAGCGCGTTTACATCGAGAACAAGGCGGGCGCCAACGGCACCGTGGGCGCCGACAATATCGCCAAATCCGATCCCGACGGCTATTCGCTGTTTCTCACCACCGCCGGCGCGGTGACAATTTCGCCGCACGTGATGGCGAGCCTTCCCTACGATTCGCTGCGCGACTTCGTCCCCATCGCCGAAGTGGTCACCAATACAACGGTATTGGTCGTGGGCCCGAAAATGGCAATCAAGACCGCCAAGGAGCTGGTCGCGCTCGCCAAGCAAAACCCAGGCGCGATTTCGTTCGCCTCCACCGGGATCGGCTCGACGACGCACCTTGCGCAGGTGCTCCTCGCCGATGCCGCAGGCATCAGCTTCCTCCATGTGCCTTATCGCGGCGCCGCGCCGATGCTGACCGATCTGCTCGGCGGTCAGGTGCAGGTAGTGGCCGCCGACCTCACGGTGTTGATGGCGCAGATCGAGGCTGGAACGGTGGTGCCGATCGGCGCCGCCGCGGATCAACGCAATCAAATGATTCCGGACGTGCCGACGCTTGCCGAGCAGGGTTATCCCAATACCGATGCGTCGAACTGGTATGCCTTACTGGCGCCGGCAAAAACGCCACCGGCGCTGATCAAGAAGCTCAACGATGCGGCCAATGCCGCACTTGGCGATCCCGACGTCCGCGGCAAAATCGTCAAATCAGGCGCGGTGCCCGTCGGCGGCACGCCCGAGGCGCTGGCCGCGTTCATGCGCGCCGAATATGACAAATGGGGCCGCGTCGTTGCCGAACACGGGATCAAGGAAACGCCATAGGCGTAGTCAGCCTGGCCGGTATTCGCCGGTCTTTGGATCGGGCTTTAGTTTCGGCATGGTGGTGCGGTCGTGCGGCGCGGCTTTGGCGCGCATCTCATCAAGCTCGGCATTGACCCGGCGCACCTCTTTGACGCACCAGCGCGCCAACACCGTGGCCCCGATAACGCCGAGGGCGAAAACCACCAGTGGCGGCATTGCTCGGTTCTCCTGCCCGAAATGTGCACGATCCTAACGCCAGCAGCCAGCCGAATTATGGCCGCACGTCCAGGGTCAAACTTTGACCCTAAAGCCCGAAACGCGCCCAAATGGCGCGGGCCTCAAGCGCCGAGATAAGGTCTTCGGCAACGGCCAGGCGGGTCGGCACCTGTAAAGCCGTCTCACCGACCGCGCCGAACAGACGCCGACCAAACCAGCCGCGTTCGGCGGACACCAGGGGTGTAACGAGCTTGTCGCCGAATCGTTCGCGCAAGACGCTGCGGAGATCGCCGATCGCATCGACGAGTCCGAGTTCCAGCGCCCGCCGGCCGGTCCAATAGGCGCCGGAGAACAGATCGTCTTCCGCGCCGGCAAGCTTGCCGGCACGGCGCGATTTCACCAGCGCAATGAAGTCGTCGTGGATTTCGCGCTGCAATTTCTTCAACCGGTCAACGTCATCGGGATTTTCCGGCAAGAATGGATCGAGCATGGCTTTGTGCTCGCCGGACGTGTACAGCCGCCGCTCAATGCCGAGCTTGGCGATCATCTTGTCCAATCCGAACGAGCCGCCCACCACGCCGATCGAACCGACGATGGAATGCTGATCGGCTACTATTTCGTCCGCCGCGCAGGCGATCATGTAGCCGCCGGATGCACCGGCGTCTTCGACAAAGGCGATCACCCGGCGTTTATGCTGCTCGGCCAATTGGCGGATGCGGCGAAAGATCAGGTGCGACTGTACCGGCGATCCGCCCGGCGAATTGACGACAAGGGCAACCGCAACGCCCTGACGGATCGTGAAGGCGCGATCGAGCGTGCGCGCCAAGCCGGCAAGCGTGAGCCCCGGGCGCAACGGGGTGGAAAACCCGATGATGCCGGTCAATCGCACCACCGGCACAACCGGACGATCGCGCTGAAAACGTTGCGGGACGAGGCCGCGCAAGCCGCCGAGCGCGCGGGCGGAAAGCTCGCGAATGGATAGTCCGGTGGAACCGTCGGTCATGCTGCGCAAATAAGCAGGCTTTCGGCGCCGCTCAAGTAACGGTTTTTTAAGGCGGTGGAACGCTTCTTGCTTGAAGGGATGGTGCCGGTCACCTGCGGCAGAGGCGAAGGACTAATGAAGATCTACTTCCTCCTTATGATTGTCAGCGTCTTTGTTGCTTTTTCATATGTTCCAATCCGGGCCGAACCGAAGCAAACCCCGGCGGCGCCACCCGATTCAGTACCGGCGTAATGCCTAAGGCTTAAGCAGCGATGCGCTGAAGCCTTGATCGCGACATAGTCAAGGTCGCCCGTCAGCGCGCCGTCAAAACGAGCGCGGCGCCGTCGCGCAGTATCGCCTCGGCTTGCACGGTCGGCTTATTGTCGGGGTCGGCGACGACCAATCCGGGCAGTACGGATAGCGGCGCGTTGCTGTGCTTTGCTGCGCTCAGCAGCACGCGGATCGCGGCGGAACCGGGCTTCGGGTAAACCGGTACAATCGCGATCGCGCCGAATCCCGACGCCAGCGCCGCAACCAGATCGGCGAGCGCGTCGGCGCGCCAGATCAGCGTCAAAGCGCCTTGGGGCCGCAACAGCCGCGCCGCGGTATCGATCCATCGCGCCAGCATGCCGGGCGATGCGGCATGCGCAAACCGCCGCGATTGATCGGGCGACGGATTATCCGGCGCGTTGAACGGCGGGTTCATCAAAACATGATCGGCGGAGTCGGGGGCGAGACCGGCGTCGGCGAATTGCGCGACCGGCGCCGCGACATCAAGACAGACAACCCGCACGCGCTCGGCCAGCGAATTGCGCGCTGCATTTTCGCGCGCCAGTGCGGCGAGATTCGGATCGAGTTCAATGAGCGTGACGGC